>CAYZFV010000313.1:0-2927 GCA_964477765.1 uncultured Candidatus Kuenenia sp. | reverse complement strand
GGCGATGAGTCCGTTGTCGCCGATCCGGTAGCGATGGTAGAGCAGCCCCCGCGGGGCCTCGGTGGCATGGCAGCCCTCGCCCGGCCGCGGCTGGTAGTCGATGCGTGGCGTGGCGAGTTCGGTGCGGTAGTCGCCGGCGATTCGCACCGCCTCCTCGAAGGCGACGACCAGTTCGATGCCCCGGGCGACGATGCCGTGGAATGGATTGTCGCTCGGCCAGTCGATGCCGCAGGCCGCCGCGGCGGCGGCGGCCCGCGGCGGCAGCTGACTGCGGCTCGTCGCCATGCGGGCCAGCGGCCCGCAGCAATAGGGGCGGCTCCCCGGCTCGATCAGGCAGTGGAGTGCCGTGCTCTGCGGCACATGACGCTCGACAAAATGGGCCTCGTAGTCGGCGACCGGAATGTCGAGCGTGGTGCGGCCCTTGGCCACGGCCACCACGCGGCCGTGGTTCATCGGGTATTCGCGACACGCGTCATCATCGGCATGGATCGACACGTATTCGTGCGGCTCGCGAAACTCGGGAAACGCAAAGCGGCTCACCTCCGCCACGGTCGCCTCGGCGGCTGCCAGGCCCCATTCGAGATCCGGCAGCATCCCGCGAACGGCAGCGACTGACGGGGCCTTATAAAAACCGCCCACGGTGACGTTGATCGGATGGACCGCACGGCCGCCGAGCACCGCGATCAGCTGGTTGCCGATCGTCTTCATCCGCAGGCCGCGTTCCAGAAAGGGGGCATGCTCCGGCGGCATCGTGAAGCCGCTCTCGCAGCCGAGAAAGTCGGGCGCATCGAGGAGGTGCATGTGGAGGGCGTGGCTCTGCAGCCATTCGCCGCAGTAGAGCAGCCGCCGCAGGGCATCGATCTCGGGCGTCACGCGGATGGCGAGCGCCTTCTCGAGCGCATGGCAGGCGCTCATCTGGTAGGCGACCGGACAGATGCCGCAGATCCTGGCCACGATGTCGGGCACCTCGCGGATCTCCCGGCCCTTCACCAGCCGCTCGAAAAACCGCGGTGGCTCGTAAATGTTGAACTCGGCGATCTCCACCCGGCCGTCGACCACGCGGACACGGAGCGCGCCTTCCCCTTCCACGCGAGTCAGCGCGGGCACGGTGAGTTTCCGGACGCGGCTCATGAAGCGTCTCCCGACAGTCGATCGTGTTCCGCCCGAAACTCCGGTGCCCAGGCGTTAAATGATTGCACGAGCCGGCCGAGGCTCTCGCGGTCGGCCCCGTGTCGCTCGTAGAAGCCGGTGAGGCTCACGAGGTTTGGCTCCTGTCGATCGGGCCCGTAGCAGCCGAAACATTCGCGGTCGTGGGCGGGGCAGATGGCGCCGCAGCCGGCCTGCGTCACCGGACCGAGACAGGGGATGCCCCTGGCGACCGCCACGCAGACCGTGCCCCGTTCCTTGCACTCGACGCACACGGAGTAGCCCGGCAGCCGGGGCTTGCGGCCGACACAGAAAGCGGAGATGACGCTGGCGAGTTGGCCCGGGTCGATCGGGCAGCCACGGAGTTCGAAATCGACTTTCACATGCGCTGCGACGGGGTCGCTCGTGGCCAGCGTGTCGATATAGGCCGGCGTCGCGTAGACCGCCCCCAGAAAATCATCGATCTGCCCCCAGTTGCGGAGCGCCTGAATGCCGCCGGCGGTGGCGCAGGCACCGATCGTGACGAGGTAGCGACACTGCTCACGGATTTCCTTGATCCGCTCGACATCGTGCGGCGTGGAGACGGAGCCCTCCACAAGGCCGACGTCGTAGGGCCCGGCCCCGATCCGCGAGCGGGCCTCGAGGAAATGTTCGATCTCGAGAAGGTCGGCCACCTCGCCGAGGTGCTTCCGCGCGCGGCCGAGCACGTCGATCACCTGGAGTTGGCAACCGTCGCAAGAAGCGAATTTGTAGACGGCGAGGCGGGGACGCATAGGTCTCGTTACAGGTGCCTGATTTCCAGGAATCGTGCGATCCGGTCGTAGGGAAACACTGGCCCATCGCGACAGACAAACTCGGGCCCAAACTGGCACAGGCCACACAGCCGCGCCGCGCAGCTCATGTTGCGCTCCATCGAGAGATAGACGTCGCTGGTCGAGAGCCCCGCCATGCGGGCCCGCCGCACCACCGCGAGCATCATCGGCTCGGGGCCGCAGCAGATCAGGCCGGTGGCGGTGGCATCGAGGTCGAGATCGTCGAACAGCGCCGTGACGAGACCGATGCGGCCCTTCCAGTCGTCGTCGGCTTCATCGACGGTCAGCCGCACATCGATACCGGCAGCCCGCCAGGCTTCGTACTCGGGCGCGTAGATCAGGCCGGCCGGCGTCTTCGCGCCGAAGAGCACGAACACGCGGCCGTAGTCGGCGCGGGCCGCGATGATCTGGAGAATCGCCGACCGCACCGAGGCGAGCCCGACGCCGCCGGTCACGATCAACACATCCCGCCCCCGCAGTTCCTCCAGCGGCCAGGCGGTGCCAAATGGGCCGCGGAGCACCACCTCGTCGCCCACTCCGAGCCGTTCGAGCGCGTGCGTGACATTGCCCACCGCCTTCACGGTGTGCCCCACGCTTGCCCGCTCCCGCGGATCGGAGCTGATCGAGATCGCCGCCTCGCCGATGCCCGGCAGATAGAGCATGTTGAACTGGCCAGGGGCGAAGGTGTAGGCGGCCGCGGCGGCGGGGTCGCGGAAGGCGAGGTCGTAGGTGCGGACGCCTGCCACCTCGTCGCGGGCGGCCACGATCCGCGTGACGTGGTGATGCCAGGCATCGCGGCCAGCGGCCAGCGGCTCGGGCGCCGGCGTGGCCAGGCACGGGCGGGGCGGGCTCGCGATGCGGGGCGGGGCGGTCATGGCAGGCTCAGGGTTGTGGCGACCTGGGAGCCGCGCGGATCGCGGCCACTTCCTCGGTGATGTCGATGCCGACGGGGCACCAGGTGATGCACCG
>CAYZFV010000312.1:0-3169 GCA_964477765.1 uncultured Candidatus Kuenenia sp. | reverse complement strand
TCTGCACCACGCTCGTGTGTGGGCAGACAGGCAGCCTTGAATCGCCGTTTGAAATCGCGGCTGCCCAGTCCTGTCTCGTGCACAGCGATGCCACGCAGGCGGTGGCATTCATGCCGGTCGACGTGCCGCGGATGGATGTCGCCACGCTCACGCTGTCCCCCCACAAGTTTGGTGGGCCCCGCGGGATTGGCGGCCTCGTGATCCGCGGCGATGTCGATCTCGAACCGCTCCAGCCCGGTCCTCAGGAGACCGGCATGCGCGGGGGCACCGAGGCGGTCGCCCTCGCCGTCGGCTTTGCCACGGCCCTGGAACTGGCCACCGCTGAGCGGGCGGAAATGAATCTCCGGCTGACCAGCCTCCGAGATCGATTCGAGGCCGGCGTCGTGGCCGCAGCCGGGCGGCGCGGGCTTTCGGCCTGCGTGATCGGTGTCGAGGGCGACCGCAGCCCACATGTGTCGACCATCGGTTTTCCCGGCCGCGACCGACAGGCGATCGTGATGGCCGCCGATCTGGTCGGCCTGTGCTGCGCCACGGGCACGGCCTGCGCGAGTGGATCGAGCGAACCGGCGCCAGCCTTGGCGGCGATGGGGCTGCCGGAGGACGTCGCCCGCGGGGCTGTGCGGTTCAGTTTTGGCCGGGCCACCACCGAAGAGGAGATCGATCGGGCGATCGCGTTGCTCGAAGGCGTGCTGTGATGCCTTGCGTGTCGGGCGAATGTCGGAACTGTGTCGTGTCGGGCGTCGATCCCCAGCCGACATCGTCGCCGGCACCGCCATGCCAGTGATCCGGCACCATATCATCGCCCCCCGACATCCTACTCCACCATGGCATCACGGTTTGCCACCAGTTCCTGCAGCCTGATCCACGAGGTTTCCAACATTCTTTCAACACGCAACCCGAACGTGTGAAGGAGGTCATATCACCCTGTTTTTTGGGCTCACCAGAACACGTGTGAAGAGCTTGGACAACCGTTTGTTCAGGTCTCTTTTTAATCGTCTTAAAATTCTCCTATCTCCTCCATGTTCCTTCTTTCATTGAATGACACAAGAAGAGGAAAGAGGGTCTGCGATCGGGTTGAGAGGGATCCCCCGAAGCCGCCGGAAAACCGGCAAAAATCCCGGTGACGGGGCCCATTTCAGGAGGGCGTAAAACCGGTACAGTAGAGGGTGAAAACCCATGTGAGAACGTGCTGGCTGGTCTTCGCTGAGGGGGCCATTTGGAAAGGATATTCGAGACGCGATGAAAGTTCGTTGCACGAAGGAGCACCTGCTCGCGGCCTTGCAAAGCGCCGCAGCCGTGGTGCCCGCCCGTTCGCCCAAGCCGGTGCTCACCAACGTGAAGCTCGAAGCAGGCGAGGGCGGGGCCGTGCTCTCCGCCACCGATCTCGAGCTTGGCATTCGCACCGAGGTGGAGGGCGTCGAGACCTCGGCCCCCGGTGCGGTGTTGCTGCCGAGCGGGCGGCTGATGGCGATCATTCGCGAGAGCGCCGCCGGCACGGTGTTCGACATCCACTCCGACGGCAGTGCCGCCGTGGTGAAGGCCCCGCGGAGCGAGTTTCGCCTGCCGGCCGAGGATCCGCTCGAGTTTCCGTCGGTGGCCTCGTTTCCGAGCGAGGCCTCCTTTGAACTCACCACGCCGCTCATGCGGGAGCTCGTGAAGCGGACGGTCTTCTCCACCGACAGCGAGTCGAGTCGCTATGCCCTCGGGGGCGTGCTCGTGGAACTCTCCGGCAGCGGCGTGATCGCGGTGGGCACCGACGGCCGCCGGCTGGCCAAGATGGAGGGGCCGGCCGTGGCGACTGGCGGCAGTCCGGCCGATGTGCAGCCGATCGTGCCGGCCCGGGCCATGCAGCTGATCGAGCGGTGTCTTGGCGGTGCCGATCTGCCGGTGCAGATGGCCGTGCACCCCAGCGAGATTCTCGTGAAGACCGGGCCGACGACGATTTCGGCCCGGCTCGTCGAAGGGCGATTTCCCCGCTGGCGCGACGTCTTCCCCGAACGTCCCGAGGCGGTGCGGGTGACGATTCTCGCCGGGCCGCTCCTGGCATCGGTGCGGCAGGCGGCGATCGTGACCAGCGAGCAGTCGAAGGGGGTCGATTTCGCCTTCGAGCCGGGGCAACTCGTCCTTTCGGGCCGGTCGGCCGAGAGCGGGGAAAGCCGGGTCGAGATGCCGATCGACCATGCCGGCCCGACGGTGCGGATCAAGATGGATCCGCGGTTTGTCAGCGACTTTCTCCGGGTGCTCGACGGGGCGACATCGATCACCGTCGAACTCACCGACGGCCAAAGTGCCTGCGTCTGCCGCACCGACGACGGCTATGGCTACGTCATCATGCCGCTGGCGGCCGACTGACATGCAGCATGACGCATCCCGATCGCCGTCCGGCCCGCGGGCCATCAAGAGCCTCATGACCCGGCTCATGGCCCGTACCGGCTACGACCGTGAGCAGGCCACGAGCGGCCTGGCGGCGGCCTGGGATGAAGCCGCTCCCGAGACGCTCAAGGGCCGTTCCCAACCGGGCACGATCCGCCGCGGGGTGCTCGAGGTGTTCGTGAGCCATTCGGCCCACGTGCAGGAGATGGGATTTCACAAGCGGGATGTGCTGGCCCGGCTGCAGAGCCTGGTGCCGGCCGAGGGTATCACCGACATCCGCTGCCGGCTCGTCGCCGACGCCGGCCGTTGACACGACTCACCGATTCTTTGGAGGCATGATTCGAATGGCCGACGACACCACCAACCCCGAATACACGTCCGCAGACCTGAAGCACCTCTCCGACCGGGAGCATGTCCGCGAGCGGTTCGGCATGTACATCGGTGACAACACCTCCCGCGGTCTGCACCACCTCGTCTACGAAGTCGTCGACAACTCGATCGACGAGTGCATGGCGGGGTATGCCAAGCACGTGGGTGTGACGGTAAACGTCGACGGCAGCGTGACGGTCGAAGACGACGGCCGTGGCATTCCGGTCGACCGCCACCCGCAGCTCTCCGAGGAGATGGAACGCGAGGTCTCGACGCTCGAAGGCGTGATGACGGTGCTCAAGTTTGGCGGGAAGTTCGAGAAGGGGGCTTATCAGACATCGGGCGGTCTGCACGGCGTGGGTGTGACGGTGGTCAACTTCCTCTCGGAGTGGTGCGAGGTGGAGGTCTGCCGCGAGGGCCACGTCTG
>CAYZFV010000311.1:0-7887 GCA_964477765.1 uncultured Candidatus Kuenenia sp. | reverse complement strand
GAGGAACTCGACGCGATCATCCCGCGGATCGAGACCCTCAAGCCCGACGTGCTGATCGTGACGGGTGACCATTCCACGCCGAGCAAGCTGCAGAGCCATTCCTGGCATCCGGTACCGACGCTCCTGGTCGCCGACACCTGCCGGCCAGATGGCATCGAGAAGTTCTCCGAGCGCAACTGCCTCCGCGGCGGCTTCGGCATCTTCCCCGCCAAGCACCTGATGCTGCTCGCGATGGCCCACGCCCAGCGGTTCAGCAAATACGGCGCGTGAGCGACAAGCACGTCTTTGAATCACACCAAGGGATCGTGGATCACGAGTCCGGGGATCTTTGTGAAGCCGCGGTCATGCGTCCAAACAGAGGTGGCTCCGCCGTCGAGGCCGCAGAGCCCGATCTGGAGGTCGAAGATTCGTGGACCGGTCACTCCCAAGTCAGCCGCCATTCGCGCCAGCCGCGGTGCGAAGCCCGGCCCGGGCGAGAGATCTTCAACACCGCAGGCTCGCAACTCTTCCAGAAACTCAACGGCAGCTTCGGGGGACGACGGCCTGCCACTCGCCGCCGGGTGGGTGACGATGCTGAAAAACTCGGCGACGCTGGGGAGCGTGATGCCGCATCCACTCGGCGCGTTCAAAGCCGCTTCAATCGCCCGGTGAGCGCCGTGGTGCTCTGGAGTGGCTGCGCGGTGGGCGTAGATGAGCAGGTTGGTATCAATCGCGATCATCGCTGCTGCCGCAGCCAGTCGTGCATCGCAGCCCGATCCGACACATCCACGTCGGGCGGCAGCCCACCGTCGATGGTGACCCAACGGATGGTCCGCGGCTTGCCGCCCATGGGGCTGGCCGCTCTGCCGAGTTCGGCTCGCAGGCCACGTTCAATGAGTGCCCGGAGCGGCTGACGGAGTTCGGCAGCCCGCTTCTTTGCCGCAACAAACAAGTCATCGGGAAGATCGACAGTCGTCTTCATGCAAGAAAGCATATTCCCGCATTTATGGGCAAGCAACTTTGTGGCCCACATGCCGGAAAAACGCCTTACTCGCCGGGTTGCTCAGGTGGAATACCGAGAATGTCGTGGAGGCCCTGCTGATACGCCTCTGAATCAGCAACTGGAATATCGACGACCCTCGGGCCTGTCATATAGACAGAAATCTGCCCTCCCTGCCCCTGCCGCTCGAAGATCACGGCCTGATGATGGCCCCCACCGACTCCCGGCATCGCCACGCCATACCGAACCAGAAAAGGCTCGCCGTCGCGTTCAGAAACGAACAAGTCGTTCAAACGCCCTGCATCAACATTCATCTCTGCGAGTTGCTCCGGTTTGACGGAACTGATGAATGTGCGAAACCCTGCTTCGTCTTTCGGCCCCTCGCGGCGGGGCGAGACCGTTTGATGAAAATAGTAGAGGTTGGCCAACCGCTTGCCGTTGCAATCGTTGTTGGATCGGATCACCGAAAGAACTTCGGACTCTCCCGACCCACAACCCAAAACAGCGAGGAGCACTGCTCCCGCGAGCAATTTTTTCATTGGAGATCCCCACTCCGCCCCGCACCGTCGGCCCTTCTCCAGAGCGGTCCCAGCACAGTCGACGACGTTTCGTAGGCGACGCTCCGCACACTGCCGTCCGCAAAGACGACCAGAAATCCTGTCGGGTGCGCCGATCCGATGTCGGACCACCCACTGGCCTCACTGTCCCGCTTCGGCGTGCCAATACCACGACGCACGTTTTGCCAACCGTTCACCTTGAACGGTCCTTGGTCGTACCAGACGCTTGTCGAGTACTCGGATGGGCGTGCGTATTTTTCCGCAAACATCAGGGTGTTGGAAAGGCCATCCGTCACATCAGCGACTCTGACACCACTGAGCCGTGCGAACTGGCCTGCACCGTTACGAAAACCCCCTGGGGCAATCACGCCGGTGAACTCGTTATTGCAGCCGGCCTGGCTGTGGCTTGGGTTCCAATTACCGGAATTGTTTGGATCCCAGTCGGTAAAGCCAGAACAGTAGTCACTCAAGTACTCCGGGACGCCACCGACCACGGCGAATCTCACGCCTCGACTGGGACAGTGGTAGGGCGGGATGTTTTGAGCATGCATTGAGCCCGAACCAGTCTCTTTGATGCCACTTCCGGTGAAGCGGAGTTGATACACAACTTCTTCTTCCAGATACGGCAAAATCTGCCAGGGCCATGGCAGCAGGGGCGTGCCATGCGGGTCGTTCACAAAATTTGCCGGCTTGCTGTTGTAGAAGTCGCCGTTATCAGAAATCCCAAAGGTCGGGAATTTTTTGGTTGTAGCCTCAACATTCAGCGATCCCAGCCCCATCTGTTTGAGATTATTACCGCATGCCGAGCGACGCGAAGCCTCGCGCACCGACTGAACTGCTGGTAACAACAGGCCAATCAACACACCGATGATCGCGATCACCACCAATAACTCGACGAGCGTGAACGCATTCCGAGCTGCACAATCACTTCGTTGCATGCCACACCTCTTTTTGTTGCTCCTTGACCTCATGCTCCTCAGCATTCCGTCGCAGCAACTAAGTCTAAAGCCCCTATGACCGGAGTACAAGATTTTCGATTTCACGTGGTGGATTGACTTGCCGCAACGCTTCAACCCGCGGCGACACCAGCCAGCCGCCCTGGTGGGTGATCTGTTTATCGTTGGCCCGGCAAATCGATGTAGAAGATGCCCGAACCGGCAGTGCCAACGATCAGTCGATTGCCGGCGAAGGCCAACGGCAGCCGCGAAACGCGATCCGGAAGACTCTGGTCGAGATACGCGAAACTCCGCCCGTGATCCGTGCTCAGCACGACGCCCTGATTCGTCGAGGCCGCGATCCGGTTCGGCACCATCGGGTCCAGCGTTACATAACTTGCATCACCTGACCAGACCCTGTCGAACGTCTGGCCCTTGTCAGATGAAAGATAGATGCCCATCCCGCGAATGGCGACCGCCATCACCCCCGATGAATGAACGCTGGCGGCAACCGCATTGGGGCGGCCGTACGCAGGCAGCTCGATCGCAATGTTGCACCACTCACGTTTGCCCGCGGAACGCGTGTAGACGACGCGACCGGTCGTGCTGATCGCAATCATGCTGCCATCATTGCCCACCGCCAACTCCGGGCCTGCCTGCCAAATCGAAGTCGCAAAGAAAGAGTCACCAGCCATGCCATGACTGTCCCACATGAAATTCTCACCGCCGTCACGACTCACATACACCCCGCCCTCGCCGGGCGCGATCGTGCCCGAGACTGCCAGCCACAGCCGCATGGGATCAGCTGGATCGAGCGCGAGGCTGTTGCACTGGTGCGCGTTCATATCCGGCAGGCCTTGCATCTGACATGGCGCCCAGCTTTCACCGCCGTTGATGCTGCGATAGAGCTGGTTGGCCAGCCACGCGTGGCCCTTGGAACCAACCTCGTACAACAGGCCCGCCTGGGCGGTGCTGGGCACGATCTGTTTGACGTTGCTCGGCCCGGCGCCGATTTTTTTGAAACAGCCCCCCCGATCTTCCGATCGCACGTACCCGTTGTCAGCCATGCCGACATGAATCACCGTCGGCACGGTTGGATCAGGAGCGATGGCATGAATCACCGTCGCCTCAATACCATCGAGTGAAAGGTCCCAGGTCGTTCCGGCGTCACGCGATCGGTAGACACCGTACCAGTCGGTGGTGAACCACTGATCGGGGTCGCCGGGCGACACCGTGATGGAACTCATGGCCTTGCCGTAGTGCTTCCACGTGCCTGGCTGCATGCGGCCCCACCATTCGCCCTCACGTACCTGGTGCGGGTCGATGTGTCGCCACGCTGTTTGCCCACTGTCTATCCGGTAGATCTCACCGTGTCGTGTACCTACCAACGCGAAGTCTGGCCCAACGGCAATTGAGTTGAATGCCGAAGGACTCGTCGAAGGATCCTTCGCAACCGCGGCCTCGTCGATCGGCAAGCCGTCCTCGGAAGGCCGCCATGTCGCCCCCAGATCATCACTGGCCAACACGTGGGCTCCGTCGGCGATGCCAATCAACGGGCGATCTCCCCAAGGCAGTTGAGCGAGTTCAGAGAACTCGCGGCCATTGATCGATTCAAATGTCAGCCCACCGTTCGCGCTCAAGGAGAGGCCTTGGCGAAAGTGCGTTGCCTTGCCCTCGAGCTCGATCGTCTGGTCTGAGCATGCCACCCAGATACGCTGTGGAAAAAGCGGATCAACCCAGATATCGGTTGGGGCCAAGCCCTTGAGATTTCCCGTGTCGTGCCAGGTCCTCCCCTTGTCGTCGGAGATGGCGAAGCCGTCGTTGATCGCCGCCAGGTAGACCCGATTTGCATCGGCCGGATCACCGACGAGCACATTCCCGGCAGAACGGCGCGGTCCATTGCCCCAGAACCAGGCCGTGAAGGTTTTTTCCCACGTCGTGCCACCATCGGTTGATCGGTAAATCCCTTGCTTCCCGTCCCATCGGTCTCCGGTGGCAATCAACAGGCAGTCTGCGTCGGTGGGATCGACCCACAGGCTCCGCACACTGTAGTTGCCACGATGAGCAGGGAGGTTGCCGTGAAGCATTCGCCAGGAAGCTCCACCGTCGTCACTTCGATAGAGACCGCCGACATCAACGTGGGCATAGACCCTGTTGACGTCGCTCGGACTGACCACGACCCGCAAGACATACCCCCCGCCGCCAAAACGAGAGGAATGCCATGGACCATACGTCGGCATATCTCCCGCCTGCGCCACATCACCGACGAGGCATGCCAGGCACACGCATAGCCAACCAACGAGCACCCTCGCGCACGATGAGTAATCCATTCCGTCCCCAAAGCGAAGAAAAATTTTCTTATCGGCCATCAACGCCCGTCCGACTCATTGGATCTCCAAGGGGCTCGGGCGTGGCGGGTGATCTCGGCGTCGCAATCGGCCATCCGCCGCCGCAGCCGGGCCACGATCTCCGGATGCGCGGCTGCCAGGTTGTCCTGCTCGCCGAGATCGCTTCCCAGGTTGAAGAGCAACACCTCCGGCTCCGCCGGCGGCTTCCGCTGGGCGGCTCCACGGGGCCGCTTCACGAGCAGCTTCCACGCCCCCTGCCGGATTCCTTCGATCTCGCCATTGGCCGAGTAGTAGAGAAACTCCTCCCGGGGCGACTGCTCTGCCTCTCCCCGCCAGACCGCAGCCACGTCGACGCCGTCGATCTTCCTCGCCTCGTTCAACGGCTTCCCGACGAGCGTGGCGATCGTCGGCAGCACGTCGATCGTGCCCGTGAGCGCGTCGCAGACGGTGCCGGCCGGAATGCCGGGGCCACGGATCAGGCATGGCACCCGCTGGCCGCCCTCGAAGGTCGTGCCCTTGCCGTCACGCAGCGGCCCGGCCGAGCCCCCGTGATGCTTGAAGGGCAGCCAGGGGCCGTTGTCGGTGGTGTAGATCACATAGGTGTCGTCGGCGAGGCCCAGCGCGTCGAGCGAATCGAGCAAGCGGCCCACCTCGGCGTCGATATGTTCGATCGTGTTGATGTAGGCATGGTGAGGATCGGGATCACGAACATCATCGGGCACGTAGAGGGGAATGTGCGGCATCGAGTGCGGCAGGTAGACGAAGAAGGGCTGGTCGCGGTGTTCCGTGATGAAGTCGATCGCCCGCTGCGTATAGCGACGCGTCACGGTCCGCTGATCGACCGGCAGTTCCACGATCGTCTCGTTTTCCAGCAGGGGCGTCTGCCACTTGGTGAGCGTCGACTCGGGATCTGCCCACAGTGCATCCATCCCGTCGGGCCCGCCCTTGGGGCGGCCCTTGTTGTCGGGATGGTTCATGTCGTTGGAGTAGGGAATGCCCAAATAGTGATCAAAGCCATGCGCCCGCGGCAGCACCTCCGGCAGGTGGCCGAGGTGCCACTTGCCGAAACAGGCGGTGGCATACCCAAGGGACTTCAGGTGGTCGGCGATCGTGTGCTCGGCGGGATTGAGACCCTTGTTCGACGTCGGAAACAACACGTGCCGATGCATCCCCACCCGCTTCGGGTAGCAGCCGGTCAGGAGCGCCGCCCTCGACGGCGTGCAGACAGGCGAGGCCACCATGAACGAGGTGAGCTTCCGCCCCTCGCGGGCCAAGCGATCGATGTGTGGCGTCTTGATCGTTTCCGAGCCGAAGCAGCCAAGGTCACCGTAGCCCTGGTCGTCGGTAAAGATGATGACGACATTCGGCGGAGCTGCCGCCATAAGACGGCTGCCGAGCAGCCCAAAAACACCCACCACGCACAGGGTAAGAATCAGCGTTCGCTGCATCGTCAATTCCTTTCCGAACGCAGGCCTCCGGTTGCAACGGCATCGGACAACCACAGCTTCTCAAGAAGCGTGACGAGGTCGCGAATCCACTCAGTTTACCCCGGGCCGGGCGGGATCGCATGATACCCGTGGGTCGAGCCAGATCGTCCGATCGAGTGGGCTGGCGTCGGCGACAGGATCGACGATGAGTTCCACTTCGACGGCCCCGCCCAGATCAGCGCCGATCGCGTGCGGCGCATCGCCCCCCCACAGAATCGGCGACGTGGAGACATCGCGACTCTCGCCTCCGCGGTCGATCGCCCGCACCTTCACGATCACGCCGCCCCCCCGCCCCGCCGCATCGTCGACCGCCACGAGCGATTCAAAGCGTCGGGCCGGAGTGGCAAACCGATACCGCACGCGGGCCGGCGCCCGCATGCCCAGCCCGGTGAAGGCGGTCGTGCCACGGGCGGCCGGCCAGTCGCCGCCAAGCGTGCTCCCACGAGCCGGCGGGCAGGCGTCGGCCTGTTCAACCTCGACCGGCTCGAGCCCCTGGAGCAGTCGAAGGCTCTCGCCGTCGACCAGCGTGGTCACAACGTCCGCCGGATCGCAGACCTTCGCCAGGCTGGCCTCCACAAACCGTGACCCGTCGGCGAGCGCGACAAACCTCCGCGGCAGTGCGACCGTGGTCGGTGGTGAGGCAAAGTCGATCGCCCGTACCGACTCGAAGCGCAGCACCACCTCCTGCGGCACGGGCGGCCCCATCTGGATCGTCGCCTCCCTCGCCACGATCGAAATGTCCTTCGCAAGCACCTCGTCACCGTTCACGAACCGCACCATTGCCGTCTCACCTGCCGTCGCATCTGGCCGCCGCGGCGGCACGGGCCCGAGGGCCATGCTCGCCCGGTAGCCCGCGACGGCGGCCCGCGGCAGTTCGAGGCGGCCGAGCAGCGGGGAGTCGATCGCCACGGTGTCTGGCGTGATCGCTTCCAGGCGGCCGGCCACGATGCCTCCGTCGGCAAGCACGATCACCGGCCCGAGCGGATACGGGGGGAGCGAGGCCGTGTGATCTTCAGCAGTCGCGGCGGCAACCAGCCCCCACACAATGACGCTGCTCACGGCAATGTCTTGAGCGCGGATCATTCGTCGGCCTCCTCGCCACGGGGCGGGCGGCCAAAGAGCGGCGACAGCCCATCGGCCATCTGCAACACCGCGAGCGCCGCCGCCGTGCCATACTCGGAGCACGACGGATCTGGCCATGCCCCATCCGCCTGCTGGGCGGCCAGGAGCGGTTCTTCCACCGCGGCATACCAGGCCGCCCACGAATCGGTGCCTCGCACCCGGTGCGCCGCCGCCGCGTGGGCCAGGCCATACATCGCATAGCCATCGGCGCTGCCGAGCGTCACAGGATTGTCGGCCAGCCAGGCAAAGCCGCCATCGATGACGGGGCCCGTCTGATCGGCGGCGAGCAGGGCAAACAGGGCCGCGGCCGTCCGCGGGGCTCCGCTCGGCCCACCGGTCGTGAGATAGCGAAAGCCGCCGTCGTCGTTCTGCAGCCGCTCGAGGTAGGCGACGCCCCGGGCGACACAGTCGGCCGACACGGCCACGCCGCTGTTGTGCAGACCGCGGAGCGTGACCACC
>CAYZFV010000310.1:0-5674 GCA_964477765.1 uncultured Candidatus Kuenenia sp. | reverse complement strand
CTCTTCGCCTTGTCAGACGATGTCATCACGACGAAGGCCGGCAGGTCGTCGGTCTCGCAGCCGAGGCCGTAGCTCATCCACGCCCCCATGCTCGGCCGGCCGGGCACCTGCCCGCCGGTGAGGAAAAACGTCACGCCGGGGGCATGGTTCACCGCCTCGGTGTTCATGCTGCGGACGAGGCAGATCTCGTCGGCCAGGCTGCCGATGTTGGGCAGCATCGTGCTCATCTCCATGCCGCACTGGCCATACTTCTGAAACGGCTTGATCGGCGAGACGACCGGCCACTTCGCATAGCCGCTCGACATCGTCGAGAGCCGCGTGGTGCCACGGACGCTCTCCGGAATATCCTCGCCACCCCGGTTGATCAGCTCGGGCTTGGGGTCGAACAAATCGACATGTGACGGCCCGCCTCCCTGCCAGAGCATGACCACCCGCTTGGCCTTCGGCTCGAAGTGCGGCAGCCCCGGGAGACCGGGCGACGCCTTCATGGCCGGGGGCGTGGAGGTGGCGGCCGGCGCATCCCGCTGGAAGAGCGCGGCCAACGCCACCGACCCGATCCCCATGCCGGCCGAGCCGAAGAGTTGGCGACGGGTGACCCGCTGGATGTTTTCAAGGTGAAGGCTGTTCATTCGGTTCTCGCTCGCGCAGAAAACGGGGACATCCCGCCGGCTTGCGCCTGGCGGCTTTTTGGAGAACGATCGCACGGCGCGGCCTCCGGTCAAGTTCCCGACAGGAAGCAGCGGGTGCAGGCATGGTGCTGAAGCGATGCGGAGGTCGCCACAGAGAGCACCGGGCGCAAGCCTGGTGGCTGCGGCGGTGCTGGCTCGTGCTTTTTCCAGTGCCCATCATTCCGAGTCTGCCCCTACTCCCTGGTCAGGGCTTCGTCGAGGTTGAAGATTGCCAGGCAGACGCTGCTGAGCGCCGCATGCGCGGCCGGATCGAGTGATTCATCCCGGGGATGCTCGCCCACGCTCACCAGTTGCGTGGCGGCATCACGATCAGCCTGGAAGATCACCAGTTGGCGGCCGTGCATCTGCCGGAGGGCGTCGAGGTCGTAATCGGTCGGTCGGCGACCGAGCACCCGCTGGAAGGCGTGGGTGAGCCGGCCATCGAGGTCACCGGCCGACTGCAGGCTTTTCTCAGCCAGCACACGGGCGGCCTCGACCCACGTCGGATCGTTGAGCGTGGTGAGGGCATGGAGCGGGGTACTCGTGAGGCCGGCTCGCACCGTGCATGTCTGGCGGTTGGCTGTGTCAAACATGTTGGCCGGGCTCACCGTCCGCCGCCAAAACGTGTAGAGACTGCGGCGGTAGAGGTCGCTGCCCTGCGAGGCGGGATAGGTGAAGTCGCGCTCCTTCGTGATCGCCAACGCCTCCCAGATCGCATCGGGCTGATACGGATAGACCGGCCGGCCGCCCATCTCGAGATTGATCAGCCCGCTTGCGGAGAGCGCCACGTCGCGCAGCACCATCGACGGCATCCGGAATCGGCTGCCACGAGCATGGAGCCGGTTTTCCGGATCCTTCTCCAGGTGCTCCGGAAGCACCTTGCTCGCCTGCCGGTAGGTGGCGCTCGTCACGATCAGGCGGTGCATCTTCTTCCGGCTCCAGCCTCCCTCCCGAAACTCGACCGCCAGCCAGTCGAGGAGGTCCATATGCTGTGGATACTCGCTCTGCACACCCATGTCTTCGGCCGTCTTCACGATGCCAGTGCCGAAAAAATACTGCCACATCCGGTTGACCTGCACCCGCGCCGTGAGCGGATGCTCCGGCAGGAAGAGCCACTTCACGAGCCCGAGCCGGTTCCGCGGCCAGCCCTCAGAAAGCGGCGGCAGGAAGGCCGGCGGCAAAAACTCGACCTTCTCACCGATCGGCGAGAGGTAATCGCCACGATCAAGGATCTTCGTCTCCCGCGGCTTTGCATCGCTCATGATCATGACGCGGGGAATCTGGTCCCCCTTGTATTCGTCATACGCCTTCTTGGCTTTGTCATAGGCCGCGACCTGCGGCAGGTTTTTCGTGAGGCCGGCCTTGATCCTGCCGTCGAAATGCCTGCGGAGCTGGCTCTCGATCGATTTCTTGTCGGCCTCGGTGCGCTCCGCCTCCGGCTTCCGCAGGAGGGGCGTGAGATTGCGGGGCAGATCCTTCCCGTCGGCCGCCTCGCCATCGGAAAAGAGGCCTTCCTTCCACGATGCGTAGAGGGCGTCGAGCACCGGCTGGGCCTCGTTTTCAACCGCCTTCATCGCCGCCTCGAGTTCGGCGAGCCGCTTTGAA
This sequence comes from uncultured Candidatus Kuenenia sp., assembly GCA_964477765.1. GTDB lineage: Bacteria > Planctomycetota > Planctomycetia > Pirellulales > UBA1268 > CACORA01. The sequence continues at coordinate 3,401 of CAYZFV010000310.1, read as the reverse complement.
TTTTCCTCAGTCGGCAGTTCGAGCACCGGGGGGGCGACACGAATCCGCACCGAAAACCGTGACGGCGCTCCGGTTTCCGGCACCCGGTTGAAGGCATCGAGCAGGCCGTAGTAATCGGTCCGCGTCATCGGATCGTATTTATGGTCGTGGCACTGGGCGCAGGCCATCGTGAGGCCCAGCCACGTGGTGCTCGTCGTGTCGACCCGGTCGAAGAGCGTGTTGAACCGCTGCTCCTCGGCGATCGCACCCCCTTCGCCGTTCAAGAGATGGTTACGGTTGAACCCGCTGGCGATCTTCTGCTCGTTGGTCGCATCGGGCAGGAGGTCACCGGCGAGTTGTTCGATCGAAAACTGGTCAAACGGCATGTCGGCATTGAGTGCCTTCACCACCCAGTCGCGCCAGATCCACTGCCAGGTGTCGCCATCCTGCTGAAAACCATTGCTGTCGGCATAGCGGGCGGTGTCGAGCCAGGGCAACGCCATCCGCTCGCCGTAGTGGGGCGAGGCGAGCAGCCGGTCCACCAGTAACTCGTATGCGCACGGATCGGGATCGGCGACAAAGGCATCGACCTCCGCGGGCGTCGGCGGCAGGCCGATCAGGTCGGCATGCAGACGGCGGATGAGCGTGGAGCGATGCGCCTCTGGTGACGGTGCGAGCCCCGCCGCTTCGATCTTCGCGAGCACGAAGCGATCGATGTCGTTTCGCACCCAGTCGGCCTGCTTCACCTCCGGGGGCGTCGGCCGCTCGGGCGGCGTAAACGCCCAGTGCGGCTCGTACTCGGCTCCCTCCTTGATCCATCGGTCGAGCATTTTCTTCTGGGCATCGGAGAGCCGCCGGTTGGAGTCGGGCGGCGGCATCAGCACGTCGGGATCGGTCGAGTGGATCCGTCCGAGTAGCGTGCTTGGGCCGGGTTCGCCCGGCACGATCGCGCCGGCATCGATGGCGGCCTGGCGGTCGTCGAGCCGCAGATCGGCCTCCCGCTTCTGCCCGTCTTGACCGTGGCAATAGAAGCAGTTTTCCGACAGGATCGGCCGGATGTCGCGATTGAAATCGAGCGGCTGCTCGGCATGCGCGGTGGCAGCGAACGAGAAGGCGACCCACGAAGCAGTGGCGAGTAAGCCGCAGACACGGCGCACAGCCGGAACAGCCGAGCAACCCATGGAACCATTTCCTTCGGGGGTCACCCGCGTCGCCGATCTGGGCAGTCAGCCAGATCGCGGACCAGAAGGTCGATCGGCGGGACAAATCAGTATGTCGAAACAGTAGCACACGTCAAAACAGCGGGCCAGCAATCTCACGCGGCTTTTGCCGCTTCCGACGCCGGATTCACCGTTTCCGGCAGATTCGGCGATTCCGCTGGAGCGTGCGACGAGTTCCCGAAAATCTCGTAGCGATAGCCGCCGCTGCGCAGATCGAGCGTTCGCAGCCCCCGCCGGCGGGCCTTCTCGACGACGCCTGCCTCGGCGACGAGTCCATCGATCTCGGCCTGCACCTGACCGACCGCGATGCCGAGCATCGTTCGCGATCCATCGGCTGCCACCACCGCCGCCGCCTGGGTCTTCCATGGATGCCACTGCCGCGGATCGGCCGCTCCGAAGAGCGTCACCACAGGCACGCCGAACGACGCCGCGACATGCGGCAACCCCGAGTCGACGCCCACGCACAGATCCATTCTCGACAACAGGGCCGCCGTCTCGCGGAGCGAACACTCCCGGGAGAAATCATGCAGGTGCTTCACGGCCGCCGCCGGCAGGGCGGCCTGAAGACGTCGATGAGTGGGCAGATCCTTCTTTGAACCGCAGAGAAAGAGATCGCTTCCGCGGTCCTCGATCAACCACCGAATCACCTCTGCCATCCGATCGAGCGGCCAGTTGCGGTCTTCGTCGGTCGACCGCGGCGCCAGGAAGACCCGTGGCCGCGCCGGCGGCAGGCCGGAGAGCAGCCGATCGGCTTTCGCCGCCGCGTCGGCCCCCACCCAATTTTCGTTGCGGCCATCGTCGACATCGATGCCGTCGGCGCGGAGCAGATCAAGCGAGAGCTCCACCTCATGCCGGCCTTTGCGGTAGGAAACCCGGCGAGAGAGCAGCAGGCCTCGCCCATCCTTCGCCACGCCCACGCGATGCGGGATGCCGGCCAGCCACGCGAGCAGACCGGTCGAGAGCGACCGCTTGAGGATATAGGTGCGGTCATACCGCTTCGCGCGGAGCCAGCGGGCCGTGGCGATGACATTGGCCAGCGACCCCGGAACCACCTCGTTGACCCGCTGTGGCCGCTCCCAGACGACGAGTTCGTTTTTATACGGACAATCGGCCAGGATCTGCCCCGCGCCCGGCTCCACCAACACGTCGATCACCGCATCGGGAAACCGCCGCCGCAGGTTGCGCAGAAAGGGGATCGCCAACACGGTGTCGCCGATATAGCGATTGCGGATCACAAGAATCCGGGCGGGTTCGGTCGCCGCCGCGCGGTGGAGGGGGATCATGCAAGCCTCGCGGGGCTACCGGGCAAACCCGACGAAGAAGCTGAACAGCTGCTGCGTGTCATCGGAGGCATAGGCGACCGGGAAGGCGAAGTCGAGCGCGATCGGGGCCGGCCCCATCGCCGGCAGCGTGATCCGCAAACCGGCACCGGGTGCCACCCGCATCTGGCTGATCGCCACGTTGGGCTCGACCGTACCGAAATCGGTGAAGATCACGCCACGGAGCGAATCATCGGCCGTGATCGGAAACATGTATTCGATCGTGTTGAGCCATTGAAACGGACCACCGACGATCGCCCCGTCCTGCCGCGGGCTCGCACCACGAAAGGTGAAGCCGCGGATCGTATTGTAGCCACCGGCGAAGAAATTGTCGTAGGCGGGCGTATCGGGGCCCGACATGCCGAGCACCGAACCGATCGAAAGCACATGGCGGCCGGAGCCGTCGGGCCGCTCGTTCACCAGAAAATACTGCCGCCCTTCGAGCACGCCGCGGGGATACTGGAAGGTGCCGATCACCTGCTCGAATTCGAAGGTCGCCAGGTGACCCTGCGTCGGCAGGAAGGGGCTGTCGCGGGTGTCGTGAATGATGCCGCCGCTGAAGCCGTAGACCGAGTTGGTGCCGAGCATGTTGACGATGTCGGGCGCCAACACCCGCGGCTGAAAGATGTCGACGTTTTCACCGCGGAAGCCGGCGTTGACCGAGAGGTCGGGGGCGAATGCGAACTGGTAGCCGAGCCCCACCCGGCCACCGAGCCGCTCCTCGGCCCAGTCGAAGAAGTAGCGGGTGAAGTACGACGCACTCGTCGACAAGCCGATTCGCGTGTCGAAGAGATACGGCTCCTGAAAGGTGGCCGTGTACCGCTGCACCTCCGTGCCGGGCGCGGCCTCGAGCCGAAATCGCTGGCCGGCACCGCGGAAGGCG
>CAYZFV010000309.1:0-20104 GCA_964477765.1 uncultured Candidatus Kuenenia sp. | reverse complement strand
GACGTGTTCCGTTCGAGCTGGGGCACGACCGGCGTCGATCGCAAGGCGTTTGATGCACCGCCCCCGATGGGTGCCGATCCGGAGAATGCCTCGCGATCGACCGTTCCATCGGCAGTGGACCAGGAAGCACTCGTAAAAATCGTCACGGAACAGGTCTGCAAGCACCTTGGCATTACTGCCGCATAAGGAACAGCACATGAAAGTCGGCATCATTGGTGGTGGTGGAATCGTCGGTTCCTCAGCGGGATTTGCCCTGCAACTTGGCGGCATCGTGCACGAGATCGTGATTGTCGATGCCAATGCCGATCTGGCCGACGGCCAGGCCCTCGACATGCTGCATGGCACGGCGGCCATCGCCGACCAGGCGATCTACGCCGGTGGCTACGACTGTCTCGCCGACGCCGAGGTGATCTGCATCACCGCCGGCCTGCGGCGGAAGCCCGACGAGAGCCGGCTGGCGCTGATCAATCGCAACGTCGAACTGTTCAAGACGATTCTCGGCTCGATCCAGTCGGCCGGCATGCGGCCTGACGCCACGATCCTCGTGGTCAGCAACCCGGTCGACATCCTCACCTACCTCGCCGAAAAGGTGCTGGGGCTGCCCAAGGGCCGGGTGATCGGCCTCGGCACGCTCCTCGACACGCTCCGCTTCCGCAGCCTCCTGGCGATGAATCTCAAGGCCCCGGCGACCCAGCTCGACGCGATGATCATCGGTGAGCATGGCGACAGCATGGTACCCGTGTGGTCGAGCGCGTCGATCGCCGGCCTGCCGCTGGAGAAGTGGCCCGGCTTCACGCCCAAGCTGGGCGAGGACGTGTTTCAGCGGGCGAAGACCTCGGGCGCTGAAATGATCAAAAAGAAGACCGGGGCCGGCTTTGCCGTCGGCGTGTCGATCGCCGAGGTGATCCACGCGATCGCCCTCGATGCCAAGCGGGTGCTCCCGGTGTCGACCGTGTTGACGGGGCCTTACGGCCTTCGTGACGTGAGCATCTCGGTGCCCACGGTGATCGGTCGGGCCGGCGCGGAGAAGATCATCGAGCTTGAACTCTGGCCCAAGGAAATGCAGGGCCTGAAGCGCAGCGCCGGCGTGCTGCAAGACACGCTCCGGCAGGTCCTGTAGGACAGCTTTCCCAAGCTGTCGGGCCGCCGGATCGCATGCCTCGGCTTGTGAGTCCCGCGGGCTGCCTCCCGAGTCATCGGCTCGTCCGCAGTATGCTGTGGTTCGGCTGGGTTTCTTTCCCGCACGCCGCTCCACCAGCTGACGTCATGATCCTGCACCAGTCGCTCGCCGCTCGCGCGGTCATCATCATTTCGCTCGTCGCGGCCAGTCTGCCGCCATCGCTGGCATCCGGCACCGAGCCCATCCCCCTCACCACCGCCGCGGCGGTCGCCCGGTCGAATGTCGGCCCCGACGACCCGGCGCCGCCGGTACGGCTCGACGCCGTCGTCACCCATCGGGATGCCGACGGCACGATCTTTCTGCGCGACGACACCGGCAGCACCTTCATCTCGCAACAGCCAACCAATCCACAGCTCGCGGCCGGGGAGCGGGTGCAGGTCGAGGGCGTCGTCCATCGCGGTCTCCTCATCAATGGCATCCGCCACGCGCGAATCGAGCAGCTGGGCGTCGGCCCCCGCCCCGAGCCCACGCCGATTTCTCCGCAGCAGATGAAGACGGGCGTGTTGCACTACAACTGGGTTAGGCTGGAAGGGGTCGGCCGCAGGTGGCGGCGAATTGGCGAAGAGGGAGGCGCCCTTTCTGTCAATGTGGCTGGCACCGTGGTCGAGGCACGGCTGGAACACGCTCCTGCAGATGATGAGGCCACCGCGTGGGTTGGCGCGCGAGTAAGGCTGGTTGGAATCGCGGCGGGAGAAATCAACGATCGCCGCCAGCTCGTCCGCCCCTACCTGCTCGTGCCCGATAGCCGCGCGGTCACCGTCATCGAATCTGCCGCTGCAAATCCTTTCGCCCTCCCCGAAGTGACCTTCGCCGACCTCGGTCGCAGCGAACCAGCCGACGAGCTCCGGCGAGTGTCGGGGGTCGTGGCAGCGGCTCCCCGACAAGGGCGACTCTTTCTCACCGATGGTGACCGGGGGCTCTGTGTCGACATCGCCGACGGCGATAAACCGCTCGCGATTTCCGCGGGCGATCGCATCGATGCAGTCGGTTTTCCCGATCGGGGCCCCTTCGCAACCCGGCTGGTGGAAGCCCACCTCCAACGGGTTGCGGTGGGCCCGCCCCCGGTGCCCGTGCGGCCGAGTGTCCGCGACCTAGAAATTGGCTGCGACGCCCAACTGATCCAGATCGAGATAGCGGTCGCGGAGCGTGAAGAGCGGGCTGCGGGCACATTACTCGTCGGCAATCTCGACGGCGTCAGGCTGCGGATCATCGCGCCGGCGAGCCTGCCCGCGGGGATCGCCGCCGCCTCGCAGGTGCGTGTCACGGCCCCCTGCCTCGTCACCAAAACCACGAACAGCACCTACAGCCTCCGCGCCGGCGGCTACGACCTGTTTCCCGTCGTGCTCGACGACATCGTGCTCGTGGCGAGCCCGCCCTGGTGGACGCCCCGCCGGCTGGCCGTCGCGCTTGTGGGAAGCCTGGCGGCCGGCCTCGCCGCCCTCGCCTGGGTGGTGCTGCTGCGGCGGCAGGTCCGGCGGCAACTCGCCATCATCGAGCGACAGATCCAATCGGAGGCCGTGGCCCAGGAGCGGCAGCGGATCGCCCGGGAGTTTCATGACTCGCTCGAGCAGGATCTGGCCGGCCTGGCGCTCCGCATCGATTCGGCCGCGGGAAGCGTCTCCGACCCAGCCGCCCGCCGCACGATGGAGCGGCAGCGGGAAATCCTCGCGCGGCTGCAGGAGGAGACGCGGCAGTATGTCTGGGATCTCCGTGAGCCGACCCGTCTCCAGGGCGGCCTCGCGGACCGCGCGCAGGTGATGGTGGCGGAACTTCGGGACCTATTCGACACGCCGCTTGAACTGAACTTCTCGGGCTCCCTCCCCGCCCTGCCCACCGAAACATCGCACCACGTGCTACGAATGCTCCGCGAGGCGATCAACAACGCGGCCCACCACGCCGCGGCGTCGAAGATCACCGTCGGCCTCGCCGCCGATGAACGCGGTCTCGTGGCCACGATCGCCGACGATGGCGCAGGCTTCGAGACGACCGACGACGCGCCCCGCGCGGCCGGCCACTTCGGCCTCCGCGGACTCACCGAGCGGGCCGCCCGCATCGGCGGCCGGGTCACCATCGCCAGCCGCCCCGGCCACGGCACCACCGTCACCATTCACGTGCCTCATCCGGCGTGAAGGCTGCTAAAAGGCCCCCTGGCCGGCAACCTCACCGCTTTTTTTATCTCAATGACTGAGTATATTTACTCAATCATTGAGTAGTTTATGCCATTCACGCGTGCCATCGTCGCCGACATCGTCCGCGGCCTGCGGTCTCAGCCGGCCGTCATCCAGGTCGTGATCGGGCCGCGGCAAGTCGGCAAGACCACGGCGGCCGGTCATGTGGAGGATGCACTGGGGTGGCCCACTCGTTCGGCAGCCGCCGACGACGCTCTGCCTCCCGGCCCATCCTGGATCGAAACCCACTGGGCTGCCGCGCGAGCGCTGCCAGGAAAACGCGTTCTGCTCGTGCTCGATGAGATCCAAAAGGTCGTCGGCTGGAGCGGCGTCGTCAAACGGCTCTGGGATGAAGAACTGCGCAACGGCGGCCGTGTTTGTCCGCTCCTGCTCGGGTCGTCGGCCCTCCTCGTGCAGAAGGGGCTCACCGAGAGTCTGGCCGGCCGGTTTTTTCTTCATCGCTGCATGCACTGGGGCTGGCCGGAATGCCACGAGGCGTTTGGGTGGACGCTGCCGCAATGGATCTTCTTTGGTGGCTACCCCGGCGCCGCGGGCTGGATTCGCAGAGAGACCGACTGGCGCCGCTATGTCGCCGATTCACTCGTCGAGACGGCGATCAGTCGCGACGTGCTGCAGATGCAGACGGTCGCGAAGCCGGCGCTCCTTCGCCATCTGTTTGGCCTCAGCGCGGCCTTTCCGGCCCAGATGCTCTCGTACAACAAGATGCTTGGACAACTGCATGACGCCGGCAACACGACGACGTTGGCCGGGTACTTGGAGTTGCTCGGGGCCGCGTTCCTCGTCTCGGGGCTCGAACTCTACTCCGCCGGGCAGGGCCGCAAGCGTGGCAGCAGTCCCAAGTTTGTCCATTGGAACAACGCGCTTGTCAACGCGATCTCGCGCCGCACCTTCCGGCAAGCGGGTAACGATGCCGCCTGGTGGGGCCGGCTCGTGGAGAATGCCGTGGGGGCCTGGCTACTCAACAGCCTCTCACCGACCGATTGGGAGATCGGCTACTGGCGGCGTGCGAATGCGGAGGTGGATTACGTGGTCAGCCGAGGCCGCGATGCGGTGGCAATCGAGGTGAAGTCGGGTCGCCCCGGAAAACCGGTCGGCTTGGATGCCTTTCGTCGCGCCTACCCGCGGGCGAAGTCGCTCATCGTGGGCAGCGGCGGCATCGCCCTGGAGGAGTTTTTTGCCACGTCGCCAAGCCGCTGGCTCGACGTCTGACGGGCCGGCCGAATCCTCGTCACAAGTGCCAGTGGGCGCCGCCCGGCCCCAGGGGTCATAGTGCCACCGCCGCGTATCTCGATAGCCGATCGTTTTGCCGCCATGCGACTGCTGCTCGTTGACGACCATCCCGTGTTTCTCGAAGGGCTCGCCGAGGCCCTCACCCGGCAGGTCGACTTCGAGATCGTCGGCATGGCGACCGACAGCGACGCGGCCATCGACGCCTGCCGGCGGCTTACTCCCGACCTCGTGCTGCTCGACCTGGCGATGCGGGGCCTCGACGGCCTGGCGACACTCGCCCGGCTGCGCGAATTGGCCCCGCCGCCTCGGGTGCTCATGCTCACGTCGTCAGACGACGCGAGCGACGCCATCGCCGCGCTCGACGCCGGCGCTTCTGGCTACGTCACGAAGCTCGCCCGCTACGACGAGCTGGTGGCGGCGATTCGCGAGGCGGCGGCGGGTGGCCGGCCGATCGGCGAAGCCGTCGCACGGCGGATCGCCCTGCGCGAGAAGCACAGCCCCCTGACCACCCGCGAGCAGGAAGTGCTCGTGTTGCTCGCGGCGGGCCTCACGTACGAGGCGATCGGCGAACGGCTGGGGATCGCGAAACGCACCGCCCGCGCCCACGTGGTGGCGATCCAGGAAAAGTTCGACGCCGCCAACAACGCCCAGGTGGTCGCCCGCGGCTACGAACGCGGCCTGCTGAGGCCATAGCCCGTGCCTGATCGGGAAGCGCGTCGCGCCCGTCTACAGTCAGCCTGGCGGGCTCGCCGCAACCCGTTCGAACGTGACCTCGTTGAGATCACCCTGCTGGCTGGCGTGTTCGATCGTGATCGAAACCACCCGTCCTTCGGCATCAAGATCAACGTACAGATCGGGAGTGAGTTCCTTGGTCTCGTGCGCGACAGTCGTACCGATCTCGACCAGTGCCGTATCGGTGTCCTCAAAATATCTGACCTTCATCGCTCATCTCCCGGAAGTCACGGTCGAAAAATGCGTTGTGGATGGTCATCCGATCGGCCAAGAGAATGACCCGCACCACCCTTCCATCTGCCTCCGCAATGCGCTTCCAACGCCGCACCCTGCCATCGGCCTGAATCTCCTCAAAATCAGGATCCGTGATCGCGCGAATAATCCACTCGTCCTGGATAATACTCCGATCGGGCCGCAGCCGCACATGCCGGAAATAGCCTGTCGTCGGATGATCAAGCATTGCCGGCACCACTTCCTTGCAGGAAAGTGTACGCTTGTATATTCCTAGGTCAAGGCCAGGTCGTGGCCCGCGGCCAAGAGCGCCGCCCCCGCAAAGCCGCCGGTGCCCCCCACGGCCCTCGAGGAGCTTTGCCAGGCGGTCGTGCTTTCGCCGGAATTCGCGGTGGTGGATTAGCCCAACCACTGGCTTTTTGTGCTGCAGCCGACAGAAGACGTTGGCATGAGCGACTTCCTGCGATGGGTTTCGCTGAGCCGCAGGCTGGAGAAGTCCTTGCGAGAGCCGCGTCTGCTCTCCCCTCGGCTGCTTGCCCGCTCGGCACGCTGGGCAGAATACCTTTTCTTCTTGGTCAATCCTGTTTTCGGTGACGGCGGGCCGCCTCCAAGCGGCTGACGACATCGACATCGACGGCCTCTCCGAGTGCCTTCGCCGTCGTGAGGCATGCGGTCCAGTCGATTCGATTGCCATGAAGATCGACGATTCCGCGGATGTCCTGCTCGTCCTGTGGCCGCCCGGCGAGTGCTTTCATCACCAGCAGATCCTCGACGGTCACCACCGGTGACCATGTCTCCCCGATCCCCACGGAGCGCGCCGAATGACAGACGGCAAGGCCGCCGATCACGGCACAGGCGATGCTTCGAGATTCGAGCATCGAAATCGCGTCAGCCAGCGTCGGCCGCAACCCCGCATCGACCATCTGCACGCGCCTCACGGTAGTTCCCGAACGCCATCACAAAGCGAACACGCTCTTCGAGTGTTTCGCGCCATGCAGCCGCATCGATGTCGGCCCAGTCGCCATTGGCCTCGTGAACGCCCCGTATCGTCGCAAACAGCTCCTCTACGAGGGCGACTCGCTCGGCCGGCCGCAGGGTCGTCGCCCACGCGGCATCGCTCGCACGGGCCCGATCACCGAATGATCGCTCAAACTCCGCCCAGCGTGAAATCGATGCCGTTGCAGGATCGCTGAGAGGTGGATGTTCCATCACCGCAGTATACCGCTGCCTGCCGAACGCGTGAGAAAAGGTGTCAGGACGCTTACACCTTTTCCTCCCAATAACTCGCTGGAGGACTGCTGGGCCGATCAGGCCTTCCTGCGGAACCCGTCGAGGGAGCGGCGTCAACGGTTCGGAAACAACTTGTCGTGCAATGAGCGGGGCGAATGAATCTCGACGTCGGCGACTGTGCGGCCGTAGAACTTTCCGAAATGGCTGCGATCTCCGGTGACCAAGATATCGCACTTTGTCATGACCGCCGCGGCAAGCACAAACTGATCTTTCTCAGGGAGGCCGGCAGCGGCGACGCGGTCGAGTACCGGCGCGACGGTTGATACCTGCACCTGCTCGATCAACCCGTCGAGTGCCCGAAGTTGCGTGGCCGCTTTGGTAGCAAGATTGCGTCGTGCTTCGTCGGCGACATACCCGTCTCCCCAGCATTCATGCCCGGCCTCAAGAAGTTGAGACACGAGCGACCGAATCGCTCCGTCACTCTTTGCTGCAGAGAAGAGGATGTTGGCATCCAGAAAGATTCTCGTGGGGCGGGTCATGCCCGCCTCTTTCGCCGAGCGGCCTTGGCGGCAGCCGGCCGCTGCATCGCTGCGGCGAGTTCCTGCTCAGATTCGTCAAACTCCCGAATGCGTTCGTCCGTGTAGATCTCCACCGGCAGCGTCACCGCGGGCCGCAACAGCAGCCCGTCTGGCGTGGTTTCAGCGATCAGGGTGTCGTCTGCCTTGATCCCCAAGGCCTTTCTGAGTGCCGATGGCAGGGTGACGACACCCCGGCTTGTGACTGTGATAATCGACTTCATGATTGCAGTATTTCTGCATTTCATCGCTTCGTCAACCAATCGCTGCCCTGACGCGGTTCGCCAACAGCCCGTTTCCCCGGCACAACTGCCAATAGCCTCGGCCGGAATCTCTTTCTACCGTTGAACTGGGAGTGGCCAGGCCCTCCCCTGCTCGATGAGGAGAGATGTCGATGACGAATCGCAGGCATGGCGTGGCGGCTGGTTTCGGTGACGCGATCCGCGTCGTTGGTATAGCGGTGGGTGTGGCGGTGTTCGCAGTTGCCACCCGCGACGCCGCCACCGCGGCTCCCGTGACCAGCCCTGCACCTCCTGCGGCGGCCGATGCCGAACTCCTCGCCGACCGACCGCTCGCGGCCTGGCGGTTCGAGCCGCGGGGCGACTCGAGCCCCACCGCCGGCGAACGGTTTCCGCAGGACACCCCGGAGACCCTTCCCAACGACTCCGGGCTGGCCGACCCGGTGAACGACGCCGAGGTGCTCGCCGCGGCCGCCCCCTTGCCGGCGACCATGAAGGGGGCGGTGACGTTTTCCCAAGCCGGCCCGCGGCCGCCCCGGCATCACTCGTTCGCCGCCGACAACGCCGCCGCCCTCTTCGGCAGCGGCCGAAGCTTTCTCGCGGTCCCTGCCGACACGGCCCGCTTCGAGGAGTTCCAGTTCGCCGTCGGCGACTCGATCACGCTCGAGGCGTGGGTCAATCCCTTCGGCATCGAAGACGGGCAGCAGGTCTACCTCATCGGCAAGGGCCGCACCAATCGCAAGGAGGCGCAGCCCGACAACCAAAACTGGGCCCTGCGGGTCGCCGGCCGCAACGGCCTGGCGTCCCCCGGGTTTTTGTTTCGCTCCGCTGCGGATCAGCCGGGTAGCCCCGCCACCTTCCACCGCTGGACCGCCACCGAAGGCTTCGTGCCGGGCACGGGCTGGCACCATGTCGCCATCACCTACACGTTTGGCGAGAAAGACTCGCTGCGTGGCTATGTCGATGGCCACCCGGTGGACGGCACCTGGGATCTCGGCGGCCCGACGAATGCCGCGCCGGTGATCGACGACGACGAAGTCTGGATCGGCTCGTCGCTCGGCGGCAGTGAGGCCAGCACGTTTTCGGGACTCTTGGACAACGTCGCCATCCACCGCCGCGTGCTCACCCCCGATCGGATCGCCTCCCGCTGGCAGGTCGACGACACGGTGCCGGCGTTTGAACCGGTCGAACTCGCGCCCGTTCCCACCGCTGCCGTGCTCTTTGAAATCATCGCGGGCGTCGCCGACGTTTCCGGCTGGCGGTTTCCGCTCCGGCAGCCTGCCGAATCCTTCACCAGCAGCACCTTCGCCCTCACCGAACTGCCCCAGCATTACGACGACGCCGGGCTCCGCGTCGATCGGAAGGCCCCCCTGGTGCTCCGCGGCCGGGCCCGCGTGCCCCTGCCGCTCGGCCCGCAGCGAATCTGGGTCCGCACCCGCGGCGAAGCTCGAGTGCTGCTCGACGGCGAACAGGTGGCCACGCTCAAGCCTCCCGGCCAGCGGACCGATGGCCACGAAAAGATGTTTGTGCCAGATCGATCCGGGCCGACTGGCATGCGGTTTGTGCAGGTGGGCGATCAGCAGGCGGTCATCGACGTCGAGGGCGACGGCCAGCCCCATATGCTGCATGTCGAAGTGAAGGTGGGCAGCCGCAACCGGCGGCCTGAGCTCGGCGAGTTCTCCGTGAGCGTCGGCCCGCCCGATGCCGTGCCGACGGTCGTCGCGCTTGGCGACGCCGCCCTGCCGCTGCCGCTCACCGATGATGGCTGGAGCATGCTTGCCGGCCGGCTCACCGCCGAAAATGACGCCGCCAATACGGCCGCTCGCCGCGCGGCCGCCGCGAAGCAGGCCGATCGCTGGGACCGTCGGCATGCTGATGCTCGCTCATATGTCGCCGCCACGCCGGGGCCAGATGTGCCCGCCCTTCCGACCGATCATCCCGCTCTCGCCGCCGCCACGTTCAACGAGATCGATTCGTTCATCAATGCCCGGCTGGCCGCTGCCGGCGTGAACCCCGCGCCGCTCGCGGACGACGAGACGTTCATCCGCCGACTGTCGCTCGACGTGCGGGGCATCGTGCCGTCACCCGATGAGATCGAGCAGTTTCTGGGCGACTCGTCGCCCGACCGCCGGCAGCGGCTGATCGACCGGTTTCTGGCCGATCCTCGCTGGGCCGACCACTGGGTCGCGTTCTGGCAGGACCTGCTCGCTGAAAACCCCAACCTCGTCAATCCGACGCTCAACAACACCGGCCCCTTCCGGTTTTGGATCCACGAATCGTTTCTCGATCGCAAGCCGATCGACCAGTTCGTGACCGAACTGATCATGATGGAAGGGAGCAAGAACTACGGCGGCCCGGCCGGCTTCGGACTGGCCACTGAAAACGACGTGCCGATGGCAGCCAAGGCCCACATCATCGGCCGCACCTTTCTCGGGATCGAGATGGCATGTGCCCGCTGCCACGACGCCCCCACCGGCGACGTCATGCAGGAGGATCTCTTCAGTCTGGCCGCGATGCTCAAGCGGGCCCCGGAGAAGGTGCCCGCCTCCAGCAGCGTGCCCGTGTCGCCCGAGCGGCTGGCCCAGATGGCGATCACCGTGACGCTCAAGCCCGGCACGGCCGTCGCGCCGGCCTGGCCCTTCGCCGATCTCCTGCCGGCAAACGCGGCCGCCGAAAAGGATTCCCGGGCTCGGCTCGCAAGGCTCGTCACCTCACCCGCCAACCCCCGCTTCGCCAGGGTGCTCATGAACCGGCTCTGGGCCCGGTATTTCGGCAGCGGGCTCGTCGCTGATCTCGACAACTGGGAGGGCGAGGAGCCGACCCACCCCGAACTGCTCGACTGGCTGGCCCGGCAGTTTGTGCTCGAAGGCTATCGGCTCGAAAAGATGGCCGCCCTGATCCTCGCCTCGCACACCTACGGCCGCGGTGCTCCTGTCGGCGCCGCAGCCGCGTTGTCGAAGCCGTTTCTCTATGCCGGCCGCACGCCGCGTCGGTTCACGGCCGAGCAGCTGATCGATTCGCTCGCGGTCGCCAGCGGAAAATCATTCGATGTGGAACCGATGAATATCGATGTTGATTCGAGCCGCCCCGCCAAAAATTCATTGAATCTCGGCACCGTCACCCGGGCCTGGCAGTTTGTGGCGCTGGGCAACGAGCGGGATCGCCCCAGCCTCTCGATGCCCTTCGCCCAGCACGTCGTCACGCTCATGGAGGCTTTCGGCTGGCGGGGCGAGCGGCAGGCGCCGGTCACGTCGCGCGAGACCGCCCCCGACGCCCTCCAGCCGGCGATCATGGCCAACGGCGTGGTGGTAAAGCGGGCCAGCCAGTTTTCCGACAACAGCGGCTTCACGGCCGCCGCCCTCGCCGACCAGCCGGTCGAGGCGTTCATCGACGAGGTCTACCTGCGGATCCTGTCGCGGCGGCCCACCGACGCCGAGCGGGCGGCGAGCCTCGTGGTCGTGGGCCCCGGCTACGACACCCGTCGCCTGCCCCCCGACCAGGTCGCACGCATCGAGCCCGAGCCACGGCCGGTCGGTGTCACCTGGTCGAACCATCTCACCGACGAGGCCAATCAGGCCAAGCTCGAACTGGCCCGGATCGCCGCACAGGGCGACCCGCCTGCGGGCCGGCTCGCTGCCGACTGGCGACAGCGGGCCGAAGATCTCGTGTGGACGCTCTTCAACACCCCGGAGTTCATCGTCACGCCATGAATCTCTCCCGACGTGATTTTCTCGCCGCCGCCGCCGCGGCGCCCGCCCTCGCCTCGACCGCGCCGCTGCTGGCTCACGAACCAGCCGCCGTGCCACTCGGCAAGGCTGAGCACTGCATCTTCATCTGGCTCGGTGGCGGAGCCTCGCAGATCGACACCTGGGACCCGAAGGCGAAGGGGGATGCCAAGGCCAAAAAAGCCGGCAGCTACTACGACGCGATCCCGACGGCGATTCCCGGGGTCGAGGTCTGCCAGCACCTTTCTCGCTGCGCTCGGCTGTATGACCGGTTTATTCCGGTCCGCACGGTCCATCATGAGGTGATCGACGAGCATGCCCGGGCGACCAACCAGGTGCATACCGGCCGACCGACCGCCGACACGATCATCTACCCGTCGATCGGCTCCGCCGTCAGCCACACCCGAGGCCCGATCAACGACCGCGTGCCCACCTACATGCTGTTCGGCTTCCCCAACGTCACCCGCGGCCCCGGCTTCCTCGGGGCCAGTGCCGGCTTCGTCTATCTCACTGACACGCGGTCTGGGCCCGCCGGCTTCGCCCGCCAGCCGGAGATCACCGACCAGCGGCAACGACGCCGCGAGGCGCTCCTCGACCAGATGCGGAAGGGCTATCGCAGCTCCACCGACCTCCCGGAAATCGTCGCCGACTACGACACCGCCAGCCGCCAGGCCTTCCGCATGGCGGGCCCCGAGTTCATGGGTCTCTTCGAACTTGGCCAGGAGCCCGACACGCTTCGGGAAACCTATGGCGGCGAATTTGGCCAGCGGCTCCTCCTCTCGCGTCGACTGATCGAAGGGGGCGTGCGGTTCATCGAGGTTTCGCACAACCTCGGCTTCATCAACGGCACCGGCTGGGACACCCACAACGAGGGCCAGCTCAAGCAGCACCTTCTCATCGAGGAACTCGACAAGGGGCTCGCCGCCCTCGTCACCGATCTCGAGTCGCGGAAGTTGCTCGACACGACGATCATCGCCGTCGCCACGGAGTTTGGCCGGCCGGCCGGCTTCGACGGCGGCGGCGGGCGGGGCCACCACTCAAAATGCTTCTCGATGGTGCTCGCCGGCGGCGGCCTGAAGACCGGGCAGGCGATCGGCACGAGTGACGAGCTGGCCATGAAGCCGGTCGCAGACCCGGTGTCGCTCCCCGACTTCCACGCCACGATCCATGCCGCGCTCGGCACGAACCCGGCCGAGGAGCTTTACGACGGCGCCCGCCCGGTGCCCCTCACCGACGGCGGCCGCCCGATCGCGAAGCTCTTTCCGACGGCCTGACGACGCGTCTTTCTCTCACGGCGAGCTGAAGGCTTCGGCGTAGGCTGCGAGTGCCTTTTCAGCGATGCCGGCGCGTGCGCCGATCGAACGCCACCGTCCGATGGCGGCCTGCACCTCGGCGACGATCGTTCTCGCGGCGGCGAGCCGCAGCCCGAACCGATCGGCCCGCGCGACCGCCTCCTCGATCTCCGCCTGCACTCCCAAACCGATTGGCGAATCCCCGCTCACGGGCGTCTGCCGCCCGTGAGCCCGGTTGATCATCGGCGTGGGATTGATGTCATAGGTCGGCGAAAGGGCCCATCGGCCGGGCGCCCGCATCAGCAATCCATGGTTCCGCATGTGGTCGTCGACGTTGCCGATCAGGATCGAATACACGAGCCGCCGCCACAGTTCCGCCAGGTCTTCAGTCACGGCGTGCCCGTGGGCACGAATCGCGTCGGCCAGTCGCGTGTAGCTCCCTGTGTCGCCCGGCAGCAGCCCCAGCAGCGTCGCTGCCGAAATGAATGGAATTCGTTGCTTGCCCTCCCGATCAAACCGCCGAATGACCGCAATCCCGCGACCATCCACCACGACGAGCCGATGGTCGGCCGTATGGATGCCCGCCTCACGCGCGACCGCCAACGCAAGAATCTCACCGGTTGCGATATCACCGACGTCGTCGGGCTTCGAAAACTTCGCCAACGCCAACGCACCATCCGGAAGGGAGACGAGACATTTGGGGCGGGCACCGCCGAGCGGTGAGCCTGCGCCCAAGAGAAATGCCAGGTCGCGAGAAGAAGCGCGGTCGCCTTGCACAGCATCTGTAGCTGCCAAAAGTTCTCGCAGGCGGATGAGCGGTGGGATAATTCCCCGCGTGGCACCAAGGAAACCGGTGTCATCCGATGGTCGCAGGCGGAGCGCTCCGATCCGGGCCGCATCCTCGATCGCCAGGAGATAATCGATGGCCCGGTAGGGACGCCGCTCGAGAACGCCCTGCCGCACGGAGCGATCGATGATGATCCGTCCCCAGCGATCAGGCCCGGCGTCGGCCAAAGCTCCAGGGAGATCCAATCCATGGAACGGACCTCGCCGCAATGGCAGGGCGGTAGGATCGATTGCGAAGGCGTCGCCACGGGCGAGCCATGTGGAAGAATACTCGAATCCCACAGCCGCGCTGCGGTCGTCGGCATACAGCGTGCCAACCGGCATGGTTTCACCGGCCCAATCGACGCACACATCAAAACGATTCGTCGTCATGGGGTCTCGTCCCTTGACCGACGACGGTGGATTCGTTTCGGAAGGCCGGCCGTATCGAGGTCAAGACCGAGCGCGTCGCGGTCAGCAGCAGCGAGCGTTGCCAGTCGATCATGGAGTTGGAGCACGTACACAGCCGTGGCGAGCGTGCCGATTGCCACGCTCGGATCCCCACGCTCCAGTCGCCAGAGCGTGTCGCGACTGACGAACAACCGCGACGCCATGTCGGCTGTTGAAATCCGCCGCTTGCGACGAGCTCCCGCAAGGTCGCGGCCGAGCCGCTCGAGGGCCGCTCGCGCCGGCAGCGGCAGCGATGACCAGGATTGATTTTTTGCGTCTGTTTTATCTGACATATTATCATATTATGTCCGCTAATTCAGACGAAACAAGTGTGGGGTGAGGGTGTCATCCGCAGGAACGCTGCCAATCCCGCGAACGCCCACCGCTCTGGAAGGGCCGCCATACCGGGGCGATATCGCTCGGCATCGCGTTCTCACGCACCCTTCGTGGCCTCTGCCGACGTCCCATCGGCCGCGGGATCTCGCAGATGATCGCGTCGCAGCTGGCGGGGCGTGCACTGTCGCAGCCGGCGAAAGACACGATTGAAGTTCGACAGATTTCCAAACCCGGAAGCGAGTGCGATCTCGACCACCGGGCGGTCGGTGGTCGAAAGCAGCCGGCAGGAATGGCCGATGCGCACCTCGTGCAGCCAACCCACAAACGTACGCCCTGTCATCCGCCGAAAAAAACGGCTGAAGCTCTCGGGCGCGAGCCCGGCCACCGCCGCCACGTCGGCCAGCGTGAGCGGCTCGGCGAGATGCTGCATCACGTGGCGGCAGACCCGGTCGATCCGCCGCGTGTCATTCGCCCGCGGCGACCACACGTAGCCCGGGCTCGCCAGTTCCCGCCCCGGCTCCTTCGTCGCCAGCAGCTGCAGGGCCTCGAGCAGCGCGACGAGCTGGGCGAAGGGTGAGGCGGCGGTGCCGCGGGTGAGCGCATTTGCGACCGTGTTTCGGGCCGGCGACGTATCAAACGCGAGGCCCCGCCGCGACCGGTCGAGCAGACCCCGAATCCGTCGCAGCTCACCACGGGCGAAGAAGTCGGCACCGAGACAGTCGGCCTCGAAGCGGAGCACCACGGCCTGGCTCCGCGTTCGCCGCGCGGGCTCGGAATGCCAGGTGTGGGGCAGGTGCGGCCCGAGCAACACGAGGTCGTCGGGCTCAAACCACTCGATCGAATCGCCAACGAATCGCCGCCCCTGGCCCGCCGTGATCAGCGTGAGTTCGTAGGCCGCATGAAAATGCCACCGATAGGGAAACGCCGCGAGGTCGAAGGTATCCCAGGCAAAGGACCGGCCGGGCGCGGGGGCGACATGTTCGAGGTCGGGAAGCATGATAGGCAGACTTGGGGGCGATTTGGCACGAGTCAAGATCGTACCAGTTTTGGCCCGCGGCGGCGGAGTCGCCACGGGCCCGACACGGCATGATCTCGCCATCACCACTCTCCGGAGAAACCCGCCATGCCGGCCCCGACATCGCTTCTCGATGCCCCCTATGCCCTCACTCATGCGCAGAAGACGCTGTTTCGTGAACAGGGCTTTATCCATCTCCCTGGCGTCTTCGATCGGGCCACGCTGGAGGCCTTCGACGCCGAGATCACCCGCCTCACGCTCGAACACAACCCGCTCGCCGCCGTGCCGCTCGAGCGTCGCGACACCTACGGCAGGGCCTTCATCCAGGTGGGCAACCTGTGGACGATGAGCGCGGAGGCCAGGCGGCTGAGCTTCTCGCGGCGGCTGGCCGGCATCGCCACCGCGTTGCTCGCCACCCGCGGCGTGCGGATGTGGCATGACCAGGCGCTCTACAAGGAGCCGGGGGGCGGGTTTACGCCCTGGCATGCCGACCAGCAGTATTGGCCGATGGCGAGCAGCCTCTGCGTGACGGCCTGGATTCCGCTCCAGGCTGTGCCGATGGAGCTCGGCCCGCTCTGCTTCGCGCCCGGCACCCATCTCAAGAAGATCGGCCGCGACCTGGAGATCTCCGATGAGTCGGAGCAGATCATCCGTGCCGGCCTCCGTGAGCACGGCATCACCGAGGTGGCCGAGCCGTACGGCGACGGCGACGTCTCCTTCCATCTCGGCTGGACCCTGCACCGCGCCGGGCCCAACACGAGCGACCGCCCGCGGAAGGTGCATACGGTGATCTATATGGACATCGACATGAAGCTGGCCGAACCCCGCAACGCCAACCAGCGAGACGACCACCACAAATGGTCGCCCTCGACCATGGTCGGCGAGATCATGGACGACCCGCTCAACCCGGTGCTGTTTGAGGCCTGACTACGGACACCGCTCACGACACGTCGGCAAACATTCGCTACGGTCGCTGCACCTGCCCGGCCGGAATCCCCCACAGGCGGATCATCCCGTCGTCGCCACCGCTGACAAGCGTCTGGCCGGCAGGCCCGACCGACAGGCCCCATGCCCA
The DNA here is from genome assembly GCA_964477765.1 of uncultured Candidatus Kuenenia sp. Lineage (GTDB taxonomy): Bacteria > Planctomycetota > Planctomycetia > Pirellulales > UBA1268 > CACORA01. Next base: position 3,780 of record CAYZFV010000309.1, on the reverse strand, counting down.
GCCCGCATGCCCGCGGAGCACCGATACCGCTTCGCCGCTGACGGCATCCCAGAGATACACGCCGCCGTCGGCCGACACGGCGATCACCCGGCTGCCGTCGGGCGTGAAGGCCACCTTCCAGAGCTGCTGGGGAGATCCGGTGAGCGTCGCCTGAACCACACCGCTGGCCACGTCCCAAAGCCGCACCGTGCCGTCGCTCGACGCCGTCGCCAGCCGCTTTGCGTTTGGGGAGAGCGCCAGCCAGTTCACCGGCGCCGCATGCCCTTCATACCGCACCCGCTCGCGGCCGGTGGCGATCTCCCAGCCGCGCGCCACCCGATCCTCGCAGGCGGTGTAGAGGATCGCGCCGTCCGGTGAAAATCGGCCACAGAGCACCCGCTTCTCGTGCTTGATCGCGGCGATCTCCTGCGGCTCTTCGCCCCACTGCCAGATGCGGGCGGCTTTGTCTTCACCCGCCGACGCCAGACGCTGCCCGGCGGTATCGACATCGACCGAGTAGACCCGCCGAGAGTGGGCTAAAAACCGTAGCGGCTCAGCGACCGGCTCGCCGAGATCTGGCGGCTCACCGCGTTTCGACAAGCCTGCCGCGTCGCGCGGCCACACCTCCACGACGCCCCCGTCGCAAGCCGCCGCCAGCAGCCGGCCGCCGGGGAAAAACCGCACGTCGTTGACCTGTCGACCGTCGTGCGAGAGCGTGGCCACCTGGTGGCCGCGTGCTGCGTCCCATATCTGCACGCCAGCCCCCGTGCCGATCACGACCTGGGCTCCTTCCGGATCATGCACAGCTGCCCGCACCAAGCTGCCACATGGCAACGCTGGGTTGCTGCCGTAGTCATGCCGCGACACCCGCACGATTCCGTCGGTGCCGCCGCTGGCGATCCATGGCCCCTGCCCCACGCAGGCCGCTCCCCACACGCCCCCTTCGTGACCGAGCCGGCGGCCCACCTCGAGGCCGGTGGCAGGATCCCAGATTCGGAGCACGGCATCGTTGGTGGCCGTGACCACGCGATCATCGGCGGTGAACGCGACGGCGTTGGCCTTGAGCGGATGCTGGAGCACGGCCCGCTCCTCGCCACTGGCAACGTCCCAGAGGCGCACCGTCGCATCTCCCGAGGCGCTGGCCAGCAGGTCACCCCGCCGGGAGAAGGCGACAAAAAACACGCGATCGGCATGGCCGTGAAGCGTCAGCCGCTCGTGGCCGGTCGCGGCATCCCAGAGCCGAATCGTCTTATCCTGCCCTGCCGTCGCGATCAGCGCTCCGTCGGGTGAGCAGGCCACCGAATAGACCGTGCCGGCATGGCCTGTGAGACGCATCACTTCCCCGCCGGTCGTCGCATCCCACACGCGCGGCCCGCCATCGCGGCCAACCGTGATGAGCCGCCGGCCGTCGTGCGAAAATGCCACGCCATACACGGTGCCGGCATGCCCCTCACACCGCGGCAGTTCGCGGCCGGTTCGCACATCCCACACCCGCGCCGCACCATCGGCGCAGGCTGCGGCCACGGTGTCGCCAGCGGGTGACACGGCCACGCCCCACAGTTCGGTGTCGACCGCAGCCAGCGTTGCCTGCCGCCATGCGTCGCGACGCTCTCCATCGGCCGGCTCCCAGACGCGTAGCCTTCCATCCTCGCCCGCCGACACGAGGCGATCGCCGTCGGGCCCCCACGCAACCGCCCGCACGGTGCCTTCATGACCGGTCAGGACAGCCACCGCATCGTCGAGCGAGGCCGCGAGGCAGGACAGTTCGAGTGGTCGCCGCGCACCGGCGTCGGCCACGAGCCCGCGGGCCATCGCAAGCTGCCGCCGGGCTTCCGCCTCCGCCCCGCGATCTCGCGATGCCGACGCGAGCAACACCGTGGCCCGATAGAGCTGCGCTCGCGCTGCGGCCCCCTCCCGTTCAGCCCGCACCGCAAAAAATGAAATCCCCACGACCGCCGCGATCAGTGCGGCCAGCGCGGAAAACAGCGCCGCTGCCGCCGCGCGATGCCGTCGGGCCAGCCGCAGGAGCTGCCCACTGGCGGAGAGCGGCCGGGCCACGATCGGCTCGCCCGCCAGCCAGCGGCCGAGTTCGGCGGTGAGCTCCGCGGCTGTGGCATACCGGTCGGCGGGCCGCTTTTCCAGACACTTCGCCACGATCACACTCAGGGATCGCGCGTCATCGGCTGAAACGTCGGGATCGCGCCGCGCGGCAGCGGCCACGGGCGCCCGAACGTCCGGCTCCTCGTCGTGAACGACACGAACCGCCTCCAGCACCGATCGGCCGCGCAGGTCATAGGGCAACGCGCCTGTGACAAGCTCGTGGAGCACGAGGCCGAGGGCATGCACGTCGCTACGGGCGTCGACATCCTCACCCCGCCCTGCCAGCTGCTCGGGGCTCATATAGCAGAGTGTGCCGACGACATGCCCCGGGTCGGTGAGCTGGAACGCCGTGGCGGCGGCCTCGCCGTCGGTGGAGCGGGCGATCCCGAAGTCGATCACTTTCGGTTCCCCATCGCCGCCCACGAGGATGTTGCCCGGCTTGAGGTCGCGATGGATCACCCCCTTCTGGTGGCCGTGGGCGACAGCAGCCGCCACCTTCTGCATGAGCGCCACTCGGGCGCGGATCGACAGCGAATCGGCTGCGCAAAACACATGCAACGGGCGGGCTTCCGGCACAAGTTCCATCACAAAGTAGGGAATCGAGAGTGGCCCGACCCGCGCCGTGGAAAGCGCATAAATCTGCGCGATATGGGGATGGCGGAGCCGGGCGAGCACCTGCGCCTCATATTCAAACCTTTTCATCTGGGCGGCCGTCACGATGCCATCACGCATCACCTTCACCGCAACTGAACGCTGCGGCGACTGTTGAACCGCTTCATACACCCGCCCCATGCCGCCAGTGCCGACCACCCGCACGATGATCACGCCCCCCAGATCGGTGCCGGGAGGAAGATCGACGGGGGCACCAATCCCAAAGCCAAAATCTGCCGAAGCCTGGCTGAGCGAGTCGGGGCCCAAGCCAGCGGGGATCGCCGCCGAAGGATCAGCGTAGTTGGTCCAGCCCCCCGCCGATGAGAACGGTTCCTCAGCCGACACCGACCGCGAGGGCTCGCTCTGCTCGCCAGGCTCCGATAGGGGCTTCCTCTGCTGCATGACTGGAGTTTACCCCCGCATGCGGGGTCTGCGCGTGGATCGAGTTACGGAGCAGAGACTCCCGGGCCGCGATGATCTCGCCGACAATCTCACTTGCCCGCCGCTGCCGGAGCGCCGCCGGCCCGGTCGCCACTTCCCGCCGCCAGCGGCGAAGCTGGATCTGGGCGGCACGAATGATCCGCACCGGGTCATCGACGGCGGACGGAAGCCGAAGCACGGTATGGCAGCGGCCGAGCCGATGCCTCCGGTTTGCGGTTTGTCGGGCCACCGCGGCAGTTCCACACGCCATCATTCACCTCCCGCTTGGACTGAAAACACGCCTTCATCCATAAAGGCGAGAGCCGAGGCCGTGAGGGGCAAGAAAAGTTTTGCCTTGGCCGATCTGCGATAGACTGCGGGGGCTGTTCCTCCTCAAGGGGAGCGCCCGAACTCGCTGAAAAACCGCGAAAACCCTGATTTCCGCCACTTTCATGCCTGCACCGATGGATGCCGACGATCTCGCGTCACCAGCCCTCGCCGATTGTCTGTCGCGGCTGGCGGAAGGGGATCTTTCGGCCCGCGGCCGGATTCTCGAACTCTGTGCAGAGCGGCTGCGGCTCCTCGCCCACCGGATGCTCCGCCGGTTTCCCGCCGTCCGCCGCTGGGACG
>CAYZFV010000308.1:0-27155 GCA_964477765.1 uncultured Candidatus Kuenenia sp. | reverse complement strand
TCGATGATCACGGAGCCTCCGATGAGCGCCGGCAGCGAGAGGCCCAGCAGCGTGACCAGCGGAATGAGCGTGTTGCGGAAGGCATGGTGGAGGAGCACCCGCCAGCGGCCGGCCCCCTTCGCCCGGGCGGTGCGGATGTAGTCCTGCCGCATCACCTCCTCCATGTTGGCCTTGATGAAGCGGCTATACCAGGCGAGGCTCACGTAGGTCTGGCAGATGATCGGCAGGATCGCGTGGCGGGCCACGTCGGCCACGCGGGCCGGCCAGGTGGCGTCGGCGGGCAGGTCGGTCATGCCGAAGAGGGGCAGCTCCCAGCGGGTGCCGCGGAGCCAGACGGCGAAGATGATCTGCAGAAACAGCGCCGCCACAAACGTCGGAAACGAATAGAGCACGTAGAGCAGCAGGCTCGTGCCCCGCTCGTCGACGGTGCCGCTCCGGGCGGTGGCGTAGAGCCCCAGGGGCACGGCGATCAGCCAGGTGAGCAGAAGCGAGATGCCGGAGATGAGAAACGTGGGGCCGATTCGTTCGCCGATGAGCGTCGTGACCGGCTGCTTGCGGGAGAATGAGCGGCCCAGGTCGCCGCGGGCCAGGTTGCCGAGCCAGGTGGCGTAGCCGACATACCAGGGGGTCTTCTCGTCGATACCGTAGATCTCCTTGAGCCGCTCCTGGTCTTCGGCGGAGAGCTTGCGGCTGGGATCGACCTCGCCGAGCTGCACCGTGAGCGGCGAGCCGGGCATGTTGCGGGCCAGCCCGTAGACGATGAAGGTGATCGCCACGAGCGTGATCACCGCGAGCAGTAGGCGACGGACGAGATAGGCGATCATCGGCTACTCGCTGGGCATCCACAGGCTGCCGAAACCGGGCGAGTAGTGAAACGGCCCCCGCGGACTGAAGACATACCCGCGAAGTTGTTTGGAAAACCCGTAGAAGCTGTTACGCCAGAAGAGCCAGGTGTAGGGCTGGTCTTCATAGAGCACCTCCTGGATGCGGGCATACTTCGTGGCTCGCTTCGCCCGGTCGAGTTCGCGGCGGCCTTCTTCGAAGAGCCGGTCGACCTCGGGATTGGAGTAATTGACGAAGTTGCGCATCGCGCCGGTCTTCCAGATGTTTTCCGAGGAGTCGGGATCGGTGCCCGAGCCCCAGCCGCCGAAGTAGGCCTGAAACTTCTTTTTCTGGGTCAGATCCTGGAGCACGGTCGACTCCACCGGCTTCACATTCATCCGCACCCCGATCCGATCCAGGCAATCCTTCAGGAGCACGCAGATCGCGATGCGGATCGGCTGCTGATTCACGAGGATCGAGAATTCGAAGGGCACGAGCCGGCCGTCGATCTCCTTGTCGCGGATGCCGTCGTTGTCGCGATCGATCCAGCCGGCCTCGTCGAGGAGAGCCTCCGCCGTGTCGAGATCCTGCTTGTAGGGCAGCGGTTTTTTCTTGGGCGCCATCCAGGAGTCTTCCGGAAAGTTGCCGGCGCACGGCTTGTAGAGCCCGTAGCAGAGCTTGTCGAGCATTTCGTCGTAGTCGAAGGCATAGCTCATCGCCCGGCGAACGCGGCGGTCGGCGAAGAAGGGGCTCTCGATGTTCCAGCCGAAGTGGAAGCTCACCCACTCCGAGGCGGTGGCCTTCGTGTTTCGCTCGTAGAAGCCATCATCGGTCGTCTGCGTGGTCCACTGTTCCGGCGTGAGGATCATCTCGTGAATGTCGCCCGCCTTGAGCGCCAGCAGCGACGTATTCGGATCTTCGATGATGCGAAACCGTACCTCCTTGAAGTATGGCTCGTCACGCACTTTCTTTCCGTCGACGGTCGACCAGCTCTCCCGCCGCCGGAGCACGATCTGCTGGCCGCGGGTCCGCTCGATGATCTCGTAGGGCCCGCCGACGACGGGTGATTGCTCGAGCGCGACATGCTCGGGGCTGTCCTTCAGCGTGGGGTCTTTCTCCCAGGTCTTTTCATAGACGTGCTTGGGCAGCACCGGAAAGTTGATGTTCCAGACGTTGGTCGCCAACGGCTCTTTGTGGAAGAAGACGACCGTCTGGTCGTCATAGGCATGCACCCCCTTCATCTGGTCGGTGCCGCTGCGGACGGCCGGCACCGGCACCCGCGGATCCATGATCACGGTGTAGCTGAAGGCCACGTCGTGGGCCGTGATCGGCGTGCCGTCGCTCCACACGAGGTCGTCGCGGATCACCACCTTGTCGAGCAGGCCGTCGGCGCTCGTCTGCCAGCTCACGACCGTTTCGGCCGAGGCGAAGGGCTCAAGGTCGCGGCCGAATGAAAACAGGCCGAACCCGGTGAGGCCCAAGATGTCGAACTCGGCCGACGTGCTGATCATGATCGGGTTGGTGCTGCCGAGGTCGCCCGTCACATGCCTGTCGATGCGGGCCTCCATGTCGGCCTCGCCGTCGCCGGGCAGCCGCCCGAGGGCGGAGAGGATCTTGGCGTTGTTCTCGGCCGAATCGTTGCGGAGGACGAGAGCGTCGGCCGCCGAGCAGAGCACCTCTTCCTCGGCCTGGGCCGCCCGCAGGAGCACGAGGCCGTCTTTCACCGGCCGATCGATCCAGGTGGCTTTCTCGTCGAGGTCGGCCAGCGGCGGCGGATCGAATGGCTCCGCCTTCGGCGCGGCGGCAGGCGTCACCGGCTGCTTGAGCACGGTATCGCTGGTGGAGAGTTCCGGCTTCACGTCGACCTGCGGCCCCACGCCGAGGTCATCGGTCGGCGACTTGCCGCAGCCGGCCGCGAGGATCGCGGCAGCCGCCGTCGCGAAGATCCATCCGGTGAACCCGTCGGCCATTCGGCCCTGTCGTGTGTGCATAGTGTCCTCCGCGAATGCCTCCGCCGTGGGAGCGATGCTAAAGCCTGCATCGCGCGCGGGTCAAACGCGAAACGCCCGCCCGCGCAGGGTATGCTGGGAATCATGGTGGGCTGCGGCACGATCGTTCTGCGGACAGTGGCATGGTTGCTCGTGATCGGCGAGTTGGGCCGCGATGCGCCGCCGCCCGTGGTCCCGATCGCGGAGGTGGTGGCCGACGTGGCGATCAACGAGCCATATCCTGTCCGTGTCCGCGGTGTCGTCACCCGGCGACGAAACCGCGGCATCATCATCCAGCAGGAGCAGGCAGGCATCTGGATCGATGCCCAGAGCACGCCCCAAGCGGGACTCTGGCGCGGCGACGAGGCGGTGTTGCGGTCGATTCGCCCCGGCATGGAGATCGAAGTGGTAGGGCTGGCCAGCCGAGGTGGCTACATGCCCAATATTCTGGCTGCCGAGATTCATGTGGTTGGCGAAGGGGAGGAGCCCGCGCCTCTGCCGATCGATCCGCGGCGGTTCTTCACCGGCGGCGACTGCTGCCTGCGGGTCACGACCCGTGGCCTCGTGCAGGGCTATCGCGACGATGGCCGCCAGTGGATCCTGCTCCTCGCCGATGGGCCACAACGGTTTACCGCGTCGCTTCCCAAGGAACTTCTCGTCGGCAGTCCGCAATCGCTCGTCGATGCCGAGGTGAGGCTCGTCGGCGTGGCGGTCACCCACTTCAACACGCGGGGCGAGTTTCTGGCACCGCGGCTGCACATCGTGCGGCGTGACGACATCACCGTTGAGCAGCCGGCCAGCGGTGCGGCCTTTGATGCAGCCCTCGTGCCGCTTGCTGCCATCGGTCACTATCGCCCGCTCGGCGGCGGGCGGATCCGCGCCCGGGGCACCGTCACCTTTTCCGATCCAGGGCAATTTCTTTACGTGCAAGACGGGTCGACAGGGGTGCGGGTGCAGACCGAGGCGATCGACCGCTTCACCCTCGGCGATCGTGTCGAGGTGGCGGGGTTCGTGGAGATCCGCGGTCGTGTCGCCGCTCTCATCGAGGCGACTGTCCGTCGCATCGCGCCGGGCCAGCCTCCGGAGCCCTTGGACATCGAGCCCGACACCATTCTGCGAATCAACGCCGACGCCTCCCGCACCGGCCAGATGGCCGAGCCCGGCGACTATCAGGGCTGTCTCGTCACGTTTCCGGCCGAGGTCATCGATCTGCAGCGGTCTGGGATGGGAGGCGTCGTGCTCCTGACGGCGGGAGCGACGAGCCTCACGGCCGTCGCCAAGCCCGACGTGTTCGCTCGGTTGCAGTCGATCGAGCCGGGCAGCGCGGTGCAGGCGACCGGGATCGTGCAGTTTGCGGCCACCGAAGACGACGACCGGCTGCAGATGGCCCGCCCGTTTGTCGTCGGCCGGCTGGAGTTGCTCGTGCGGTCGGCGAGTGACATCGTCGTCACGCGAGCCCCAGGTTGGTGGAAGCCCCGGCGGCTGGCCGCCTTGCTGGCCGCGGTGGCTGTTGTGGCGGCCGTCGCCATCGGCTGGGTGGTGTTGCTGCGGCGCAAGGTCGCCGCCCAATTGGCTCTCATCGAATCGAAGCTGCAGGCGGAAGCCGCGACCGAGGAGCGGCACCGGATCGCCCGCGAGTTTCACGACACGCTGGAGCAGGGGCTGGCCGCCGTGTCGCTGCGGCTCGACGTGGCGGCCTACACGGCGGCCGACGAACAGTCGCGGCAGGTGCTGAAACAGCAGCGGCGACTGCTCTCGGGGTTGCAGACCGAGACCCGCGATTTTCTCTGGGATCTTCGCGACCCGGTGCATGTCGAAGGCACGCTCGAAGAATCGTTCGCCCTGCAGCTACGAAACCTCGAGGGTCTCTCGGCGGTCCCGCTCGACCTGGAAATCAACGGCTTCCCACCCACGCCTCCCCGCATCACCCACTACCATCTCCTGCGGATCGTCCGCGAGGCGGTCAACAACGCGATCAAGCACGCGCAACCCACGCGGATCAGTGTGCGGATTGATGCTCGAAAACACCCGCTCACCATCTCCGTGCAGGATGACGGTACGGGTTTCGATGTCACCGGCCGGTCCCAGGCCGAGGGGCATTTCGGGATCCGCGGCATGGAGGAGCGGGCCCGCCAGATCGGGGCCCGTTGCCAGATCGAAAGTGAGGCAGGAGCAGGCACCACCGTCATCCTGCAGCTGCCGGCGGTGCCGGAAACACATGCCGGTTTAGGCAATGGCTCCCGGCCGGCGCACGTCTCATAGTGGAGGCATGATCGAAATGCGTCCCATCCGCCTGCTGATCGTCGACGACCACCCGGTGTTTCGCGAGGCGTTGGCCCACGCTTTGGCGGCGGCACCCGATTTCACCGTGGTCGCCCAGGCGCACAGTGGCGGCGATGCCGTGCGACTGTGGAACACCCATCGGCCCGACGTGACGCTGATGGATGTCAGCATGGAGGGTGTCGACGGCGTGGCGGCGGTCGAGGGGATTCGTCGGTCGGCCCCGGAGGCCCGCGTGCTGATGCTCACGTCCTCGAACGCCGCGGAAGATGCCGGCGCGGCGTTGGCGGCCGGCGCCGCCGGCTACGTCACGAAGAGCGTCGGCTTCGTCGAACTGATGGATGCCATTCGCGACGTGCACGCGGGGGGCCGGCCGGTCGCGCCGACGCTGGCCAAACGGCTGGAGTCGCACGGCAAAAGCCCGCTCTCGCCCCGCGAAATGGAGGTGCTCGAACTGCTTCGCGACGGCCTGTCGCAGGATCAGATCCATCGCCGGCTGGCGATTGCCGACCGCACGGTGCGGGTGCATGTGGCGGCGATCAAGGCCAAGCTCGGCGCCGCGTCGACCGCTCACTGTGTCGCCCGCGCTTTCGAATTGGGCATTCTGAGCCCATCCGCCGGCCGCGGCACGGCGGCAACGCCCGTCGGCCCGGCATCCGCCCGCTGAGCCACCGCGAGAAACACAGGCCACCTTCCTATTTAGGAAATGGAGGTGAAGGGCTCTGAAGCCGTACCATTGTGCCGGCGTGAGGGGATGAGCATCTTCCGATTCATCCCACGAGAGTCTCCGGAGGAAAGAAGGTCATGACCTCGTATGTCAGCAAGCGCGGCTTCACCCTTGTGGAACTTTTGGTGGTCATCGCCATCATCGGGGTGCTCATCGGACTGCTCCTGCCGGCCGTGCAGGCGGCCCGAGAGGCGGGGCGACGATCGGCATGCACCAACAACATGAAGCAGATCGCCCTCGCCCTGCACAGCTATCACGACGCCACCAAAATTCTGCCCCCGTCGTGCCCGTCGTGGAAGATCAGCAACAGCGACCGTGATGGGTATGGCTGGAGCGTCTTCATCCTGCCCCATCTCGAGCAGCAGCCGATCTATGACGTGTGGGCGGCCAACAAGACGTGGAACGCGGGCCGCTGGCAGCGCGAAGTGAAGAATGTGCCCGCGCTGGAGTCAGCGATGCGGACCGTCATTTCCACCTTCCTCTGCCCCACGTGCGACATCCCGGCCTATCCCTCCCCGCAAGAGACCGGCGACAAGCGGGGGAGCAAGTCGAACTACGCCGGCAACGGTGGCGCCCTTCCCTCATGGGGGCAGACCACGACGACCGCGGATCAACTGCTCCGAGCTTCGACCGGCTCCCTGCGGTCTGGCCAAGGGATCGGATTCAAGGAGATTTCCGATGGCCTTTCCAAGACGTTTCTGATCGGTGAGGTGGGAGGGAATGCGTCGCGCACCAAGGCCGGCCTCTGGTCGATGGTCAACAACTCGCTGAATTTTCGCCACGAAGTGGTCCGCTACACCAACCTCAAGATCAACGACTCGATTGCAGACAAGGGCTTCGAGAGCGGCCATCGAGGGGGTGCGCAATTCGCGATGTGCGATGGCTCCGTTCGCTTCATCCTCGATACGATCGAATTCAACAAGGGGTCTCTACCAGGTGAATTCGGTTTCAAAATGAACGATGGCGACGCCACTGTCACGACCAACGTGGGGTACACGAAGGCCAGTGGCCTCGGCGTCTACCAGAAACTGAGCGTACGCGATGATGGCCACCCGACGACGGATTTCTAGTGTGATGAAATGGATGGCGTTCGTCATCATGCTCCTCGTCACCGTGGCCCTCGGATGCGGCCGCCGCGGGATGGAGTCCACCGTGTCGGGCACCGTGACGGTCGCCGGTGAGCCCGTGCCGGCTGGCGTGGAAGTAGAGTTTCTGCCCCGGGCCGCGGGGGCGTCGCCCTCCAAAGGCGTGACGGATGACAACGGTCGCTATGTGCTGCGGTTCAATGCCTATGTGGCCGGCGCGATGCCCGGCGACCACGTGGTCTCGGTGACCATCCCCCGCGTGTCAAGTCCTGACGGCTCACCGGGGGGCGTCGCCCCCGGCCTCGAAGGCGTACGAATCCCGGTTGACTATTCGGGGCCGTCGTCGCCCCTGCTCAACACCGTGCAGCCGGGCCGAAATGTGATCGACATCGACATTCCTGCAGCGGCACCCCGCGCCAGGAAATGATGGCAACCCTCGCCCGCCAGGCTGGCAGACAGTCCGCCTATGAAACATGCGACTTGGGTCTTGATGGCGGCCTCCCTGCTGGGCGGTGGAGCGGCCGGCGAAACATCTGCCGGCGCTGAAGCGATCGCATTCCATGTCGCGATCGATGGTGAAGATTCCCATGTGGGCTCGCCGAATGCCCCGTTTGCCTCGCTGGAACGGGCCCGGGATGCAGTGCGCGACCTCAGGCGTCGCCAAGGCCTGCCGCCGGGTGGCGCGCGAGTCGTTATCCATGGTGGCATTCACCCCCGGAACGGCACCTTCGAAATCTCACGCGACGACTCCGGCACCGCGGAGGCACCGATTGTCTATGCCGCCGCTCCCGGTGAGATTCCGATCCTTTCCGGCATGGTGTCCTTGCGAACCGACTGGTTTGATCCGGTCTCAGACCGGGCAATCCTTGATCGAGTGATTGCCCCCGCCGCCCGTGAGCGTTTGCTGCAATGCGACCCGCAGGGCCATGGCATCACCGAATTCGGCGAACTCAGCCGCCGCGGCCACGATGTGACGCGGGCGGAGATCACGAAGACGCCGCCGCCGGAACTTTATATCGCCGGCAGAAGGATGCCACGGGCCCGGTGGCCGAATCCCGATGAGCATTTCCCGCAGTTCCTCCGTGGCGCGCAGCAATCTCGCCATGGCGTCGTCGGCCGAGCCAGGATTGTCGATCCAGGGCCCACTGCCCAAGACGCCGACTTTCTCGAGCGGGGTGGCACCATCGGGTTCGCCTTCGACCGCCCCGCGTTGTGGGCCTTGGCCGAGGATGTCTGGCTGTCGGGCGTGTTTTCCTGGAGTTGGCAGTGGTCGTACAACCGCGTGGCCTCGATCGACATGCAGTCCCAAACGATCACGCTCCGGTATGGCGAGAGAAGCGGAATCACCGACCAGTATTCCCACGACTATTTTTTCGCCGAAAACCTTCTCGAGGAGATCGATCAGCCTGGCGAATACTTTCTCGATCGCACGACGGGCATCCTTTTTCTTCTCCCCCCGGAAGGCTTCGGTGAGGGCGGCATCGACATCTGTCTGTCGATGCTGGCGGCACCGCTGATTCGCCTTTCAAACGCCTCCCACATTCGGTTCGAGGGGCTCACGCTCGATGGTGGCCGCTCGGGCGGAATTGTCTGCCGCGGTGGCGAGAACGTGGCGGTCGATCGCTGTGAAGTTCGCAACGTCTCCGCCACCGGCATCGACCTTCAGGGCAGAAATCACGGCATCCGGCGCTGCCACATTCACCACGTGGGGGGTATCGGCGTCACCCTCTCGGGTGGCGATAGCGCCGCCCTCGCCCCCGGAGGCCTGTTTGTCGAAGACAGCGACATTCATCACTTCGCCTGGCTCAACCAGGTCTATGCGCCGGCCGTGCTGCTTGGCTACCGCAGCGTCGGCAGCCGCGTGGCGCACAACCGAATCCGGCACGGCCCCCATGTGGCGGTCACCGTGTACGGCAACGATCATCTCATCGAATACAACGACATCGGCCACGTCGTCGAAGACTTTACCGACATGGGTGCCATCTATGCCAACCTCGGCAGCCGCCCCCTGGAACGAGGCACCGTGATTCGTCGCAACTATATCCACGACATCGGCCAACATCACCATCTGCAAAATGGCGTGTATCCCGACAACGGCACGATGGGTTGGCTGATCGAGGAAAATGTCTTCCATCGGATCGGTGGCCGGGGCGCTGCCGCCAACTGTCGGGCCGTCAACAACAACACCGGGGCGCACATCGTCACCCGCCACAACGTATTTATCGACTGCACGATTCCATATCTGATGGGGACGTTTAGCGCGCAGTTTCATCAGACAAACGTGGCCCGCTGGGAGGACTATTTCCGAAGTCACGACCTGGCGCAGCTGCCCCATGCAGGGAAATACCCCGAGCTACTCCGGTTCTGGCAGGAACCGCGGCAGTATCCCGACACCAATCGTTTCGAGGGGAATGTCATCACCAACCCCACGACTCCGCTCCTGCAGTCCTACGGGAAGATCGCAATGCGTGATGGCGCGATTGTGGAGAAAGGGGGCATCCTGAAGACGGCCGACAATTGGATCACGGTGCTAGATCCGGGCTTCACAGGCGCCGCTGTCGGCGATTTCACGTTGCCCGCTGATGCGGAGGCTGCCCGGCACATACCCGGCTTTCCCGGGATCGATTTCGGCATGATCGGCCCGCGGCACTCTGCATCAGTGCGCTGAAAACCGACTGGCTGCATCCGACAGCTCGAGTCTTGCCGGTCGCCTTCCTATTTAGGCAATGGTGGCAGAGGTCGGCCCGCACTATCCTGCCGGAAGAAGCAAAACATTTTCCTGTCGCCCCGCGGGGCGACAGTCGCGGGGAAGGCATCCGGCTCGAAAACCTGTGGAGGTAGTCATGAATATGCGAATGAAAAGCAGCGGCTTCACACTCGTGGAGCTTCTCGTGGTGATCGCCATCATCGGCACGCTCATCGGCCTGCTCCTGCCCGCGGTGCAGGCGGCCCGCGAGTCGGCCCGGCGAAGCACCTGCTCCAACAACTTCAAGCAGATCGGGCTGGCGATGCACAACTACGAGTCAGCTCGGAAGCATCTGCCGCCGTCGCGATGGGGACCGCTCAGCTCTGTGCCGTCGTACTATCAAGGGCAAACCGGCACCAACTTCTGGATGCCCTCCCGAGGATCATCCCCGGGCTGGCTCAGTGGATTCGTGGCAATGCTGCCGTATATGGAAGAGGCGGGGCTGTACGACACGATCATGACCAACAACGCGCCGCCGAGTGTCGAGTCGTCTTCCGCCGCATACCTCACGCAGATCAAGGGCCTGCTCTGTCCTTCCGACATTGCACGAATCACCGACATCAGCCCGGCGTATGGTCAGACGAATTACCTTTTCTCAATCGGTGATCAGTTTTATATGCATCACTCCGACTGGTCGGCAGGGGGTGCGTATGAGCAAAACGGACTGTTCGGATTCAACAGCAACGTTCGGCTCAGTAAAGTGACCGACGGTCTCTCGAAAACCATCGCGCTGTCGGAATGCACTCGACCCGAAGGCTCCGGAGTGACAGCCTCAAATTCTGCAAGTGCCAACCTCGACAATTATCAATGGTCTCCGGCCAGTTGCTGGGCTGCGTGGAACGGCAACGGTTTTACCGACTCAACGCGGCTTCAACAGCGAGACCGCTCGCTTGGGATAGCGTGGCACAAGGGTGCCTCAGGGTTCATTAACTTCAACACCGTTCTCAAACCGAATGGCCCTGTCTGCAATCAACCGTGGGGACAGGATCAAGGCATCCTCACGGCCCGCAGTCGGCATCCCGGTGGCGTGCACGGCGTGTTCGCCGACGGCCATGTCTCATTCATCAGTGAGAACATTGACAATGGCGGCACGCTTTCTGTATGGCCTGTTCCAGGGAGTGACCCCGCGAGAGCAAGCACGTTCCGCACCGACAAGTCGAGCCCGTTCGGTGTGTGGGGGCGGCTGGGCACCCGCGCCGGTGGTGAGACTGTGGAGGCATTGTGATGACTGTCGTTCCATTCCCGCGGTTCCATTTGCCGAGTTGGGCCCTCTGGGTGGTGATCACGGCAGGCCTCGCCGCCGGCTGCTCGCGATATCATGAAGATGAGTGGAGCCGGAAATGGCCGCCACGCCACCCGGCACAGGGGTTCGTTGAGCTCGACGGCTCGCCTCTCGAGGGAGCCACCGTCACCTTTTTCACCGAACGCGCCGACCGGGGCAACGAACCCTTCAGTGCCGTCGGCATCACCGACTCCGCGGGCCGCTTCGTTCTAAAGACGTTTCGGCCAAACGATGGTGCGGTGGCCGGCACCCACATCGTCATGATTGAGAAGTCGTCGTTTGATGACAAAACCGGACGCGTGGTGACCGCGCTTCCCCGCCGGTATGCACGGCAGGAAACCTCCGGTCTCACCGCCGAGGTTACGGAAAAAGGCGCTAACGACTTCACGTTTCAGCTCGAGTCGAAGTGAGAAGTGAGTCGGTTGTGGGAATGCAGCACGGCATGAGGTTGGCCACGGCGATGGCCATTCTCCTGGGAGGATTTGTCCCCGAAGGCGGCGCGGCCGACACGCTGGCGGCCCCACCGCCGGTGCAGGGCGGCGACTTCGAGGCCCCCTTCACGACGGTCGCCGACATATCCGACCGCTGGACGGCCTGGGGCATCGACACCCAGCAGATGATTCCCGGCATGACCCGTGACGAGACCGATCCGCATGGCGGCAAGGCCTGCCTACGGGTCTTCCGCCCAGCCGACCCACGGGAGTGGCGGGGTGTGGTCGTCAACTCACCGTTTAAAAACGCCCTGCAGCCTGAGCCGCACACCCGCTACACGCTCTCCTTCCACGCCCGCACCGATCGCACCGGGCCGATTCGGGTGGCCGTGGCGTCGTACCGCTCGGTCAAGCCAATCGAACAGGGGCCGCAGATCACCACGCAGCAGTTCGAGGTCGGCAGCGGTTGGACTCAGTGCCGGCTTACGTTCACGGCGGGCGAGGATTTCTATGCCGATGAGGCCCGTCACATCTATGTCGCCTTCTTTCCGGCGGTGGGAGCCGCCCTGAGCCACGACAAGACGCTCTGGCTCGACGACATCGCCATCGCGGCCACGCCTCTGGGCGCTGGCTTTCCCCGGATCGTCAACCCAGCGTCTCTCGACGTGTCTCCCCTGCCGCTGCGGCTCGGTCCGGGGCCGACACTCGATCTCCAGATCAATGCGGCAACGATCGTTCGCCCGACCAACCGGCTGGCCAACGGCGTGGCGATCGCCGGCCTCGCCCGATGGAACGGCCCGTTCAACACCACCGGGGCCTACGCCCTGCCGCAGGCCGCCGAAACGGCGGTCCGCGAGTTGCGGATCCCCTTTTCCCGGTTGTACGGACTCGCCGACGACGAACCCTTCGACAGCATCGAAGTTGCAATCGACAAGGCTGCCGAGTTGCTCGATCGGCTGGGCATTCCCCGCGACACCACGGCCCTGGAACTCGAGGGTGTGCTTGCCAACACGGAGCTCTCGCCCGCGGAGTGGCGGCGGGCCGTCGCGCATGCTCGCGGCAAGGGGCTCGGCTTCCGTCACTGGGAGATCGGCAACGAGGTCTATGTGTCGATCTGGGGCGCCGGTGGCAAGGCCTTCGCTTCACCGACCGACTACGCCGATCATGTCATCGCCGTGAGCCGGGCGATCAAGGAAGTGCAGCCCGAGGCCCGGGTGGGCATCTCCATCAAGCCCGATCACATCGCCTGGGGCAATCGGTTGCTCGCCGAGACGGCCGGCCACTACGACTTCGTCTGCCCCCACTTCTATGACTTCAGCAAGGCGCATCAGGCGGACTTCGAAGACGTCGTGGTTGCAGCCAACCATGCCCGCCTCGACGAGGCGCTACGGCTCAACGCGCTCCTGCGGGCCTACAATCCCGATCGGCAGGTCTCGATCTACGACACCGAATGGGGTCTCCACTCGTATGCTGCCGACGGCGGTAAGGCCTGGGCCGAGCCGCGGAATGCCAACATCCTCGGCACGCTCTACCGGGCCGTGCGGATGCTGTACTACGCCCGCGAAGACGTCGTCGAAGGGGCCGCCGGCTGGAACCTCTTTTCCATGAGCCACAACCCCGGCTTCCTCTTGATCGCCAGCGACAAGCCGGAGCAGCGGTCGATGCTGTATTGGCTCTACCATCATTTCAGCCGGCATATCGGTGACCATGTCGTGGCAATCAGCGGGCAAGCGCCCTACCATCCCGACCCGCGGGATGCCGCTGCCCCGGGCTTCCCGCTCACGCCGGTGCTGGCCACGCTCTCAGCCGACTCAAGCCGGCTGTTTGTGATGGTTGTCAACGGTTCGTGGGAGCAAAGCGTGCCCGCCCGCCTCCGCCTCACCGGCTTCACACCACGGGCCTGCAAGGCCGTGGTGCTCAGGCACGACGACCTCGCCGCCCATCCCCTGCTCGCTCACGACGAGGAGTTTGTCGGCACCATCCCGGTCACCATCACCGGTGAAACCCTCTCGTTTGATCTCCCCTCGCACTCGATCATCTTCCTCACACTCACCAAGTAGGACAGGCTTCAGCCTGTCGGTGGCAGGACAGGCATTCACCTGCCACGCCCGTTCTCGCTACGCCTTGGCGTCACGGCGGAATGGTGCCGGGACTCTTGTGCGGCAAATCTGAGGAAAGAAGGCTTGACTACCGAGAATCGCTGGTTCAGGGTAATGAACTAGCGGATTTCGCTCGACTGCCCGCTTTCCTTGAAATCGCCCATGCTCCGCGAGACCGGCACGTACCGAATAACCACCGTCCACGGCGAGGGCGTGAGGGCGTTCATGCCGCGCGCATTGCCGCCGGCGGAGCCTCCGCTGGCAATCGAGGGCGACCTCGCCGATCGGCAGGCCGCGGCGGTCACTTCGATCGGTCGCCTCCGCGTCGCCGGCACCATGGTCCCCGACCCCGGTTGGTTCCTCTACGGCTTCGTTCGCAAGGAAGCCGTGTTGTCATCGCAGATCGAGGGCACCCAGGCGACGCTCCGCGACGTTGCAACCTTCGAGGCGACGAGCACCACCGACCGCCCGGCCGACGTCGAGGAAATCTGCAACTATGTCTCGGCGCTCAACCACGCCCGCGCCATGATCGCCGACTCCGCCGGTCTGCCTCTCAGCACGCGGCTGCTGTGCGATGTCCACCGCATCCTGATGCGCGGCCTCCGGGGCGACGACAAACTCCCCGGTGAAATCCGCCGGAGTCAAAACTGGATCGGCGGCACGCGGCCTGGGGACGCTCGTTTCGTGCCACCGCCACACGATGAGGTCGCGCCCGCATTGGCCGCCCTCGAGAAGTGGATGCACACGGACGACCCGCTCCCGCCTCTGGTCAAGGCCGGCCTCGCGCACGTACAGTTCGAGACGATCCATCCATTCCTCGATGGCAACGGCCGCATCGGCCGCATGCTGATCACCCTGCTCGTCGAACATTGGGGGCTCCTTGATCAGCCCTTGTTGTACCTGAGCGTCGCGTTCAAACGCCGCCAGCAGGAGTACTACGACCGCCTCTCCGCGGTGCGGACCGAAGGTGACTGGGAGGGCTGGACCGCTTTCTTCCTCGAGTGCGTTCGTGAAGCCGCCGAGGACGCGGTCGACGTGGCCGGCCGCCTGTTTCGGATCGTCAGCAACGACCGGGCAGCACTGCTCGCATCCGGCTCGGCGACGGTGAACGCACTCCGGCTCCTCGAAGCCATGCCAGAGCATCCGGTCATAACGCTCCCACGCACCGTCGACCTGCTCGGGGTCGCCAAGCCAACGGCCGCCAAGTGCATCGAGGAGTTGCTCAGAGCCGGCGTCTTGCGTGAGACGACCGGAAAGCTCCGCGATCGTGTGTATGTCTACGAGGCGTACATGACAACGCTGACCGATCCGGCGAAGCCATCCCCCAGCATGTAGCTCGCGGCCGATCAGGCCTCGACTTCAGCCTGTCGATGTCGTAATCCCGCTACGCCTTCGCCTCGCGGCGAAACGCCGCCGGCGTCGTCTGCCGGTGTTTCGTGAACACGCGGGTGAAGTAGTAGCGATCGCGAAACCCGCATTCCCGGGCGATCTGTTCGATCGAGCGGTCGGTATGCCGCAGGAGTTTCATCGCGGTGTTGAGCCGCAACTCGAGCAGATACCGCATCGGCGTAAAGCCTGTGGTCCGTAGCACCAGTTCCGACAGGCTCCGCTCGGTCAGGTTTGTCGCCTTTGCGAGCTCGTGCAGGGTCGTGCGGCCACCGGCATGCTCGTTGAGCACGTGGAGCACCCGGGCGGCATCCACCCCAAAAAATCCCGGAGCCAGGATCTTCGGCAGACAGCTCCTTACCACCAGCGAGAGCAGGTCGATCACGTCGAGCGTGGTGTAGGCGGTGTGGTCGGTCGCGCGGCCCTTTTCAATGTCGGCGGGACAGGTGGATGCCAAGAGAGAGAGCATCCGCCGCGTCGGTGTAACCGGATACACGCCTGGCCGCAGGGCGTCGCCGACGCCCGCCACCGTGAAGTGGAAATACCACTTCGCAAACGACTTGCTGCACTCGGCGGAAAAGGTCGTGAGCGGCGGCATCAGGTAGAGCGTGCCGGGCACGAGATCGAGCGGTTCGCCGGCATGGATGAGCCGGGCCTTCCCTTTGGTCAGCCAATAGAGCGCCCACTGCTTCGTGACGGCATCGACCATGCCCCACTCGGCGAGCGTGGTGGCCCGGTGCACGAGCACCTCGATGCCCCCCACTGGCAGATCGGCATGACGCGTGCCCCGAATGCGGTGCGGCACGACAGGCGGGCCGAAATAGTAGTCGAGCGACATGGGGGCCATGACAGGCAGTCACGCAGTCACGAAAACATAAAAACACACGGGGCCACGACGGGGAGTGGTTTTCAGCCCTGCCTGACGCCCACGAGAGTGTACTTCGGGCCGTAGGCAATCGCATTCCGCTGAATTCAATCGTAGAATTCCCTTATGAGCACCGCCCCCCGCCTCCGTGCCGTACCAGTCGATGAATATCTCGACGGCGAGTGCGGTTCGGAGCGGAAGCACGAATACATCGATGGCGTGGTGTATGCGATGGTGGGAGCGTCGAACTCCCACAATCTCGTCGCCACGAACGTCACCGGGTTGCTTCATTCGCAGTTGCGGGGAAAAACCTGCCGCGTGTTCAACGCCGATGCGAAGGTTCGTGTCCGCCTCTCCTCGGGCACGCGGTTCTACTACCCCGATGCCTCGGTCGTGTGTCAGCCAAACCGGCCGGAAGACACGTTCAACGATGCCCCCGTGGTCATCATCGAAGTGCTCTCCGAATCGACCCGCCGCACCGATGAGCATGAAAAGCGCGAGGCGTATGCGGCAATCGACACGCTCCTCGTCTATGTGCTCCTCGAGCAGGATTCCGCCGCGGCGGTGGTCTATCGTCGCGGCGACACGGGCTTTGTCCGCGAGGTCTGGGTCGGCGGCGACGCGACGATACCGCTCGCGGAGGTGAGCTGTGAGTTGCGGCTCGCCGACGTCTACGCGAATGTCAGCCTCGTCTCGTAAAGACAGGCCGGCGCGTGGCCCTTCCCCATCGATTCGCCGGCCGTTCGGCCAGGCATGATGACCGGAAAACACACAGGGCTGCGCCGGGGAGTGCATTTCGGGCTTCCCCGACGCTCCTTACAGTGGAACTCGGGT
The DNA here is from genome assembly GCA_964477765.1 of uncultured Candidatus Kuenenia sp. Taxonomy (GTDB): domain Bacteria; phylum Planctomycetota; class Planctomycetia; order Pirellulales; family UBA1268; genus CACORA01. The sequence continues at coordinate 10,610 of CAYZFV010000308.1, read as the reverse complement.
CCGGCAGGCGATTGCGTGCGTTGTCGTCCATTCCCTTGCGAAACGGTTTTTTCATGATGCGGACGCTAATCGTTCCGAGCCTTGTTCTGAGCCTTCTCGGGTGGAGCATCGCCGGGGCCGCAGCGCCCCCCGCCCCTCCGGAGTTGTGGTCGGAGTTCGACGCTCAAGCCGGCGACTTCCGTGAGGAAATCGTACGGGAGGAGACAAAGAACGGGGTCCATGAACGAGCCTCGTACATTTCGGTGCCCGTGCTCGGCCAAGATGTCCGCGTCTACTGCCTCTACGCCGTGAAGGAAGGGGCCAAGGGAGCCCCCGGGCTGCTCAACGTCCACGGCTGGATGGGGGCTCCGGCGATCGCGAGGGATTATGTGGCCGACGGCTGGGCGGTGATGTCGTTCGACTACTGCGGCAAGACAGGCAATCGGCCGCACTTCACGAAGTATCCCGAGTCGTTGAAGCACGGCAACATGGATCGGACCGTGTGCGGCCCGGTGAATTCGACCGACCTTCAGGGCAAGCCGATCACCAATCCCCGCCAGACATCCGACTTCATCTGGTACACGATTCAGCGGCGGGTGCTCACGTATCTCGAGCGGCAGAAGGAGGTCGATCCCTCGCGGCTCGGCGCCAAGGGCTATTCCTATGGCGGCACGATCATGTGGAACCTCGGCACCGATCCCCGCGTGAAGGCGATCGTCGCCTACTTTGGCATCGGCTGGAACGAGTACTACCGGTCGAAGGGTGTCTGGATGTACGACGGCCGAACCGACCTTCCAGCGAAAACGTCGGGGGAGGAGATCTATCTCACGTCGATCGCCCCGCAGGCCCATGTGCCGTTCGTCACGGCGGCCACCCTCTGGCTCAACGGCTCCAATGATCATCATGGCGGCCACGAACGGGGCATCGAAAGTTTCAAGCTGTTCAAGCCGGGCGTGCCGTGGGCCTACGCGATCCAGGCCCGCGGTCACCACGACACCGACAAGATCGGCCACGATGCCAAGCTGTGGCTGGAAAAATACGTGCTCGGTAAAGACATCGCCTGGCCCGGCCATCCGCAATCCGCCCTGCGGCTGGATGACACCGGCGTGCCGCAGCTGGTCGTCACGCCCGCCGAGCCCGAGCGGGTGAAAAAGGTCGAGTGCTTCTACGCGATCAAGGAGCCCTGCAGCTTCACGCGGTCGTGGCGCGATGCGGCGAGCGAGCGGCAGGGCGACACGTGGGTGGCCTCCACGCCGGTTATGAACGTGAGTGACTATCTCTTCGCCTATGCCAACATCACCTACGACAACACGATCGTGCTGTCGACGGCGTTCAACGCCGCGATTCCTGCGAAACTCGGCGACGCCAAGGCGACCGACACGGCCAGCAACGAGATCACGAGCGGCGGCTACTCCGCCTGGAGCAACATTGCCGAACTCGAGGGGCCGGGCGGCATCAAGGCGTTCCGCTGCACCAACAACGGCCGCGGCTCGACAACCGAGCAACTGCTTGACCCAAAATGGAAAGCTCCTCCAGGAGCCGCGCTGGCCTTCTCGTTCTACTGCACGGAGCCGCAGACGATCCTGCTCTCAGCCGATCCCCACAACCGGCTAGTCGTCGAACTCGAGATTCCGGCGTCAGACGCATGGCAGGAAATGGTTGTGCCGGCCGAGCGACTGGTCCGCACCGCCCCCGGCCAGCCCATAAAAGACTGGTCAACGGCCGGCCTGCTGCGGCTCCTGCCGAAGGCGGGCTCGGATCTCACGAAGATTCTCTGGGCGAACTTCCACTGGGTAACGCCCACAACGCGATAGCCGAGACGACAAAAATCACCGAAGTGCACAAGCCCCAGCGGAAAAGTGCATTTCTCAAGCCTCGTGTGCGGTCTATGATTTTTAATGGGTCGGGTTTGGACTCATATTTCTTTCCTGTGATACGAAGTCTTGCACCCACACGGAGTATTCCATGTCATCGCTCGTGACACCTGTTCGGTTCAGTCAGACGCCGAAGACCAAGGGGTTCACCCTCGTAGAACTGCTGGTCGTGATCGCCATCATCGGCGTGCTCATCGGGCTGCTCCTGCCGGCCGTGCAGTCAGCCCGCGAGTCAGCGCGGCGGGCAAGTTGCCTGAACAAACTCAAGCAGTTGGCATTGGCGGTGCTCAACCATGAGGACGCGTACAAAGAGTTTCCCGCAGCGACGCACAGTTCACGAATGAAGCGCCTCGTGAACGCCGCAACTTTCGCCTATCGTGTCGGCCCGATCGTGTCACTCTTACCCTTCATGGAGGAATCAGCGGTTTTCGATAGTTGTATTTCCCACATCAAGACAAACCAGCAACCAATGAATGGCCCGTTTAACACGAACATCACTTCGCTGCTTTGTCCATCCGATGCAAATACATCAAACCAACTCGGCCAGTTTCGCTGGGGGCGGACAAACTACTTCGGAAGCGCGGGAGATATTGGCATTGATTTGACCTATGCCTGGCTTCGTCGGGGGGCCTTCTGCGCAGACCAAGGACGATTCACGCCGGGTTTTTCCAACCCCGGCCAGCGATCTGTTCAGTTGAAGGATATTACCGATGGCACATCGCATACGCTCCTGCTTGGTGAGATGGTTATCGGAGACCAGTCGAACCGACTCCCGGCAGGTGTGGGAAGAAATGGGTCAAACCCCCGATGGTTTGATCCGCCACTCGTCTGTCAGGGGCTTGTCGCAAGTGGCGGTCAAACTTATTCCGCGGCGGTCACGTCGGGCTACATGCCTGGAGTCGGCTGGGGCTTTTCGGATCCGCCCAATAGCGTTTTTTACACCCACCTCCGCCCGAACGCACCGCGATGCGCCAATGACCATAATTGGAACGCATATATGCCCGCGAGTAGCTATCACCCTGGGGGTGTGATAGTTGCGATGTGTGATGGCTCCACGGCATTCGTCATTAACACAATCGACAACGGTGATCCGGCAATCGCCTCTGGCAATTCCGAAATGCTCGGAGGACGAACCAAACGAGGGGTGTGGGGGGCGCTAAGTACCATCAACGCAGCCGAGGCTTACGGGAAATTGCCTTGAACAACGGCTTGTTTCATGGATTCGGCCGCTTTGTCCTGAGTACGGTGAATTTCTGATGACTGATCGTTCGTGCCCATTGCTGATTCTATGTGTCGTCATGTCTGCGGCATGCACCATGATCGGATGTGGCTCTCGCGGACCCAAAGTTGAATTCGTCGAGGGTGCCATGTTGCTGGACGGCAAACCAATTGACAACGCAACGGTGTGCTTCATTCCACAGGCGTCATCTGGCGATACACCCAGCGGACTTACCGCCGTCGGACGAACCAAGGCAGATGGCACATTTCAACTCAACGCCGTAGCAGGCGCTCGCGCTGGCGCCGGCACAGCCGTAGGAGCGTATGCCGTAACCATCGTTAAACAAGAGGGTCCCCCGATCCCCGAGCCCGATGCCTCTGGGTATCTCCCGCCGGCTCCTCCAAATATGGAGGTTCGGGATGTCATCCCCAAAGTCTATGGATCGCCCACGACCACGCCACTTCGTGCCGACGTTATTGCTGGGAAAAACTGGTTTCAATTTGATCTGAGATCCGAGCAACCACTGCCGCGATAAGTGCTCCGCCGAAGAAAGGGAGGGCGCTGCATGGTTGACGCCGTTGCCAAGAAGAATCATCTGATTGCGGTTGCCCTGGCATGCCTGAGCGTAGTGCGGGTTTTTGCAGGCGAAACTTTCCCGCCGCTCGACGGCCCGCCGCCACAAACCTTCGAAGAGCTCTGGCAGGAATACGACCCGACGGCCGAACCGCTCGACGTGCAGGTGGTTCATGAATGGCACGCCGATGGCATCACCACGCAACTGCTGACGTATCACATCGGCACCTTCAAGGGTCGGCCAGCCAGAATGGGGGCCTACTATGCCTTCCCGCAGCATGCCGGCAAGGTTCCGGCCATCCTGCAGATGCACGGCGGCGGCCAGCGGGCCCAGCGAGAGACGGTCGAAACAGCCGCTGCAAATGGCTATGCCTGCCTCGCCATCAACTGGGGTGGGAAGCCGATGGCCGACCAGCAGGCGGGCGATCCCGGCACCGACTGGGGAGCGGTCGACGCCACCCAAGACGGCCACAACAGCCACTATGCTTCGGTGGAGCCCGACAGCAAGACACTCGACGCGGTGGCCAGCCCCCGCAACAACAACTGGTTTCTGATCACCGTGGCTGCCCGGCGGGCGCTCACCCTGCTCGAGCAGCGGCCGGAAGTCGATCGCGAGCGACTCGGTGTGGAGGGGCATTCGATGGGGGGCGTGCTCACGGTCATGACCGCCGGCACCGACCGGCGGGTCAAAGCCGCGACGCCCTCGTGCGGCGGATCGGGATCGGCGCCGACGGCCCTTCGGCAGCGGCCTGGCGCGGCCTGCCGTCCTCCCAACCGCTCGCCACTCTACGCAGATGCGATTGACGAGCGCAACGCCATCCGAGCGATTCGCTGCCCGATTCTCTACCTCGGCCCGCACAATGACTTCAACGGGCTGATCGACGAGCTCTTCATGAACTGGAAGGAGATGCCCGGCGATTCCATCCACTTCAGCATTTCCCCCCACTTCAACCACCGCCACGCCAGCGAGTCAATTTATGCCGGCCTGCACTTCTTTGACTGCGTGCTCAAAGAGCAGGGCTCGTTTCCTGTCACCCCGAAATTGGAGGTCGACCTCCAGACCGACGACGGTGTGCCGCGGGCGACCGTGCGGCCGGAGAGGCCGGGCGAGGTGCAGCGGGTCGAAATCTATTACAGCGTGGATCCCCACGGAATCACCCGCTTCTGGCGATCGGCTTCCGTGACCCGTGTGGGCGACACATGGACAGCCACCTGCCCGATCACCAGCACCGAATTGCCACTGTTCGTGATCGCCAACGTCCATTACCCATTGGAGAGGCAGATCGTCGGGCCGCGTGGAAACAAGCAGTCACCGTCGACGTTCCTCATCAGTTCTTGGCAACTCGACTTCGCCCCCGATGAACTGGTCGCTTCCGGTGTTCGAGCCACCGATCCACCCGAGCGGATGATCGTCACGGACTTCGACGGCTGGCAGGACTGGTATCAACTCAATCCTGGCAATCCAGATCACCGCCAGGCGTTCACACGAAAGATCAAGGATCCCAAGTGGCGTGGGCCTGATGGGGCGACACTCGCAATGGATGTGCTGTCGCCCACAGGCGGAGACCTGGTGCTGACCTTCGGCATGGCAGCCTGGAACTGCTACGCCGGGGTGCCTCAGGGCAACTACTTCGCTGCCAAGCCACTGCAGGCCTCGGCCGACTGGCAGACCGTGGAGTTTGCTGTCGCTGATTTGGAGCCGCTAGACGACCGAACCCGCAAGGGCCTGGCCAGCTGGCGGTATCTGACCGAGCTTGGCATCGTGGCCGCGGTGCGGGAACGCAAAGATGGTGTCGACGTGGTTCGCGTTGGGAGCCCGTGGCCCGCAGACCGCCAGTTTCGCAACCTCCGCTGGATAGGAGGCGACCAACTGACGGAACCACTTTTGCCAGGCAAGCCGATTTCGAAAGACGACTTTGACCGCCTTTTCCAGCAGGAGATTGACGACTCCACCGGGCAGGAGGAGCGCGACGCCGCCGCAGGAAAAAGTCGGCCGCGGTAATTCCGTCGATTCCGCGAAAATGCACATGCCTGCCGGCGAAAGTGCATACCACGAGGTCTCCGCCAAGCGTACAGTTGAAGGGGCCGTCCCTCGCACGTAGGAATCGTCAGGCGTGAGTCGCTGTCGCGCAATCATCCGTCTCGCTCGGAGGCACTGGCGCCTGGTCGTCGTCATCGCCATCGTGTCCATCGCGTTCGGGTGGCAATCGCCCCAAATCAATGCAGCTGAGTCGGCGACGCTCCCCGCCGCCGTGAAGGCCTCCACTCTCCCCCTGCTTGCGTCTCACTGCGGGGCATGCCACGGCCCCGACGACGCCAATGCCGGATTCCGCGTCGACACGCTGCCAGCCGCCATCGCTTCCGTCGAGGCGGCCGAACGGTGGCAGCAGGTGCTCAACGTGCTCAACGCCGGCGAGATGCCACCCGAGGATGAGAAGCAGCTCGATCCGGCTGCCAAGGCCGACCTGCTCGACGATCTCGCCCATGCCCTTGTCGTGGCTCGCAAGGCCCTCGCCGACACCGGCGGCTCGGTCACCATGCGGCGACTCAACCGCCGGGAATACTCCAACACGATCCGCGACCTGCTCGGGGTCGAGATCGACGTGCGGGCACTCCCGGCCGATGCCCAGGCGGGAGCGTTTGATACGGTCGGCTCCTCGCTCTTTGTCTCAGCAGACCAGATCGAGCAGTACCACGCCCTTGGGCAGACAGCGATCCAAGAAGCATGGAGACGATACGGCTCCGCGCCGAAGCCACGAAAAATCCATGTCGAAGCCGAGGCCGTCGCCAACCCGCGAATCCGCAAGCACATGGCCGACCGGGTCGATGCCCACAAGCGGTTTATGACGTGGAAGCACGAGGTTGAAGCGGTGGCACGGAAGCCGGAGAACCGCAAAGCAGCGGCCGCCATTCGGAGGGAGAAGCCCAACAACTCAGACGCGATCTTCCGCGGCTGGGAACAGTTGCAGGGAGCGCCCTCACCCAAAGACTTCGGATTTGTCGATTCCATCAATGCCGAGCAACAGGGGCAGCGCGACTGGAACCTCGGCGCGGCGTACCACGCCCTTTATCTGTCGATGCCCGCGGTCGATACGGGGGCATACCTGTCGATCAACGACGTGCACGTGCATCCCTACCTCAGCTTCCGCGTTCCGCACGAGTGGCCACCTGGCGACTACCTGCTGCGGCTGCGGCTCGCCCACACCGACGAGACGCCGCCGGAGCGACGCTTCATCGAATACGGTCGTCGCAACCGGGAAAACTACGTGCTCGAGGGCTGCCGGCAGGTGACCGGCACGATGACCCAGCCCCAGATCCTGGAGATTCCGATCAGCATCACCTCCGAAGCAGATCGGCTGTTCTGGGTCTACGAAAAGGGAGTTCACGACTCCGGTGAAAAGGCCCACCGTACGTTCTTCCATGCTTTCCATAAGAACGGTGTCGGGCCACCGCTGGCCATCTGGATCGACTGGGTGGAAGCCGAGGGGCCGCTGCATACCGATCGACAACCGCCGGCGGCCCTGGGGGAGTTGCTCACGGTGCCCCCGGTTGATGCACCTGGAGCGACTGTCGCATCGGCCGAGCAGGACATCCGTGGCACGCTGGAGCGATTCGCCACCCATGCCTTCCGCGGCCGCTCCCCGGAGCCGGCGTATCTCGACCGACTCGTTGAAATGTTCAAAAGGCATCGTTCTGCCGGGAAATCGTTTCGTGAGGCGGTGGCCGAACCGCTGGCGATCGTGCTCTCATCGCCACACTATCTCTATCTCTCGGAACCGCTCGGCGAACAGGCCCGCCGACAGCTCGACGACCTCGAACTCGCGACGCGGCTCTCCTACTTCCTCTGGAGCGGCCCGCCCGATGATGCCTTAATCGAAGCGGCGAAGGCGGGTGATTTAGAGCGGCCCGAGGGCCGCGACGCCCAAGTCGATCGCATGCTCGCCGATCCGCGATCGCAACGGTTCATCGAAGCCTTCACCCACCAGTGGCTCGGCCTCGACCGGCTCGACTTCTTTCAGTTCAACGACAAGCTCTATCCCCGCTTTGACCTCACCACCAAGGCACTTTCTCGGCAGGAGATTTTCGAGACGATCGGCTTGCTCTTGCGGGAAGACCTCAGCTTGACGAACCTGCTCGCCAGCGACTTCGTGGTCGTCAACGGCGTACTGGCCAACTATTACGGCCTCGACGGCGTCGAGGGCGATGAGTTCCGCAGGGTGCCGCTCCCGGCCGGCTCGCCCCGCGGTGGCCTGCTCGGCATGGCGGCTGTTTCCGCGATGGGCAGCAACGGCGAACACACGAGCCCCGTGGAGCGGGGCGCCTGGGTGCTCCGCAAACTTCTCCACGATCCGCCCCCGCCCGCACCGCCAAACGTCCCGCAGCTCACCCGCCTCGAGGGCGAACTGCTCACCACCCGCGAACGGCTGCGGCTGCACCAGGAGGAGCCGCAGTGTGCCTCCTGTCATCGCCGCATCGACCCGCTCGGCTTCGGTCTTGAAAACTTCGATGCCGTCGGCATCTGGCGCACAAAAGATTCCTACGAGAAACAGGGGGTCGGCACGAAGGAGTGGGAGATCGATCCGGCGGGAGCGTTTCATAACGGCCCCACCTTCAAGGATTTCTTCGAGCTTCGCGAGATCATCGCCGCGCAGCCCGAAGCCTTTGCCACGGGCTTCACCGAGGCTCTCCTCGAATACGCCCTCGGCCGGCCGTGCGGCTTCTCCGACGACGTGCTCATGAAAGCGATCGTCGCACGGGCCGCCGCCCAGGACTATTCCGTCCGTGCATTCATCCACGCCGTGGTGCAAAGCAAAGCCTTCCGCACGAAATGATCCCCCTGGAGCCTCCACCATGTTTTCACGTGCATCGCGCCGCCGGTTCCTGCGATCAGCCTCCACGCTGCTGGCGCTGCCCGCGCTCGAGTCGCTCGGCTTCCGTCGGTTTGCCCGGGCGGCGGCACCGGTCGCAGCGCCCAAGCGGATGGTCTGTCTCGGTATCGGCTACGGCGTGACCGAGGAGACCTGGTTTCCGAAGAAGGATGACATCGGCTCCGGCTACACGCTTCCCGAGGGCCTCGCCCCGCTGGCCCGCCACAAGGCCGACTTCACGGTCATCCAGGGCTGTTCCCACCGGTTTGCCAACAACCCGCACGGCGGCAGTACGTTTTGGCTCACCGGCGCCAATCCCTATGGCACCGCCGGCGCGAGTTTTCACAACACGATTTCGATGGATCAGGTGGCGGCCGCCGCCTTCGGGAAAGACACCCGGTTTGCTTCGATCCAGCTCAACGCCAGCGAGCCGGGACTCGACGGCCCAGGCCACGGCACGGGCCTGTCGCTCGCCTGGGACCGTCGTGGCAAGCCGATGGCCGGGTTCAATAGCCCCGTGATCGCTTTTCACAAGCTTTTCTCGCCCGACGATGCTCCGCTCGAAGAACGGCAAAAAATGCTCGCCGAAAAGCGGAGCGTGCTCGACGCGATCCGTGAAGACGCCAAGAGCGTGCAGCGCGGGCTCAACGCTACCGACACCGACAAGCTCGACGAATATTTCCAGGGCATCCGCGACATCGAGACGCGGCTGTCCAAGGAGGAACGATGGCTGGGCGCGCCCAAGCCGCAGCCGCCGCTGCCCGCGCCCGGCGAGGGCCTCGTTGGCCGCGACGAGGTGCTGCTCATGTATGACTTGATCGTGGCGGCGCTCCAGACCGACAGCACCCGCGTGGCGACGTTTCGCCAGCCGATCCAGCACCTGCTCACGAGCCTGGGGGTCGCGGTCGCGGCCCACGACATGAGCCACTACGCCCCCGGAGATCGCATGGCGGCCTCGCAGACGCGGGATCGCGTGCAGAGCGAGATGCTCGCCACGCTCTTCGACAAGCTCAAGGCCGCGAAGGAGCCCGACGGGTCGAGCCTCTTCGATCACACCACCGTGGTCTTCGGCTCAAACCTGCGGTCGATCCACTACCTCGACAACTGCCCCACGCTCATCGGCGGCGGCGGTTCGGGGATCAGGCTCGGCCAGCATGTCGCGATGCCCAAGGGCACGCCGCTATGCAACGTCTGGCTCACGCTCCTCCAGGGATCCGGCATCGCCACCGACACCTTCGGCGATGCCACCGGCCCCCTCCGCGAACTCCGGCACGCCTGAACAAAAACAAAGCTGAAGTGGTTCGCGTAGACAGGCTTCAACCTGTCGAAGACGCATCTCTTTGAGCCTGTCACGGCCCTTTCCGCCGTATAAAAATCGAGTCGACGGACAGCGTCGCGGCAGGCATCACAAGCGGTGAGATTGTCTCTTCTCGACCAGCCGTACGATGCTCCGCATAGCCCTCTGAACTCGGTGCCCGCAACAGATGCACACACTCGCCGACAACGTTGACCACCCAGTATTCGGGAACGCCACCAGCGGCATACATCGCAGCCTTATCCCCAAGATCGTAGTCGAGGCTTGTCTCGGCTACCTCGATCACAAGGTGCGTGTCGGAGGCCTCAGGCCGCCGGACTGCGTAGTCCCCCGGCGTCACCCAGGCGACGTCAGGCTGCGGAACACTCTGACGGCCCGGAATCCCGAGAGACTGCTGAATACGGACTCGGGCACCATTGTCGGGCAACGACTTGAAGCTCCAGGCAGCGAGCCGATCCACAATCTCTTCGTGCCGTGAGCCGATCGGGCTCATCATGATGATCTCTCCGTCGATCAGTTCGACATGCGAGGGCTCTGGATCGGACTCACCCTCCTGAAGCGGTCGCGCGAACACGCCGGCCTCGATCATGAGGTCGTACTGACCGATGGTGAATTTCAGCGTGGGAGTTGCGGTGGCCATGGGAATCACTGAATTGTACTGATGGGCCTACCCCGGGAAGCGGTGGCCGAGCTTTTCCCGCTTGGTCGCCAGATACCGCTCGTTGTGCTCGTTGACCGGCGGCAGGATCGGCACCTGATCGACCACTTCCAGATCAAACCCG
>CAYZFV010000307.1:0-3483 GCA_964477765.1 uncultured Candidatus Kuenenia sp. | reverse complement strand
CGCCCGCAGCGGGGTCGATCTCACCGTGCTCGCGTACGACTCAGCAGCCGCCACGGCGTTCGACGAGTCGCTGATGGCGGGGCTGCACTGGATCCGGCTTGGGCCGATCAGCCGCACCGATGCCGCTGCCGTTCAATCCCATGTGGATCGCCTCGCCCCCGACGTGCTCGTGATCGCCGGCTGGCATAACGCGGCCTATCGCCAGATCGCAGGCCGTGCCGCAGCCGCCGCAGGCAGCCGCCTCATCCTGGCGATGGACACGCCGTGGCGCGGCACCGTGCGGCAGCATGTCGCACGGCTTGCCCTCCACCGCTATGGCTCACGATTCGACGCCGCCTGGGTTCCGGGCGAACAGGCCGCTGGCTATGCGCGGCGGCTGGGCTTCTCCGACAGCCGCATCCTGACAGGCGTCTACGGCTTCGATTGGGATGCCGCCAGCCGAGCCTGGCAAATCCGTCAGCAACAGGCCACGCCGCCGCGCCGGTTTCTCTTCATCGGCCGCTACGTCCACGAAAAGGGATTCGACCTGCTGCTCCGCGGCTATCAGCGGTACCGGGAGGCCGTCGATGCCCCGTGGGAGCTGGTCTGCTGCGGCCAGGGGCCCCTCAAGAGCGTTGTTCGTGAAAGACAGGGCGTCGTCGATCGCGGCTTTCAGCAGCCTCGCGAGCTTGTTGCCGAGATCGCCGCAGCCACCGCGCTGATCGCACCCAGCCGCTACGACCCGTGGAACGTCGCGATCATGGAGGCAGCCGCCGGGGGCCTGCCGATCCTTTGCAGCCGCGCCTGCGGCGTCTCGCGCGCGGTGGTCAAGGACGGCACCCCGGGCCGCACCTTCGCGGCCGGATCGGTCAACGCCATCACGCAGTCGCTCGTGTGGGCTCACGACGCGCCGAATCTGCATGATCTCGGCACCGCCGCACGAGAAGCCGTGCGGCCCTACGCCGCCCACGCCTGGGCCGATCGTCTGCTTGCTTTCGTAAACCAGTTCGAGACTCGCGACTATCCCAACACGTTTTCGAGCACTTCCTCGGCCACGTAGATGGGGAGATTGGGCTCACAGGTCACCGCCACCGCGATCGCGTCGCTGGGGCGGGCGTCGATCTCCACGATCTCGCCGTCCTTCTCCACCCGGATCGTGGCGAAGTAGGTGTGCTCCTTGAGTTCCGAGATCACGACGTCCTGAAACACACCGCCGAGCTGCTCGACCGTCGCCACGAGCAGGTCGTGGGTGAGCGGCCGCGGCGACTGGTGGTGCTTCACCCGCCGATCGATGCTCGTCGCCTCAAAGAGACCGATCAGGATCGGAAATGTGCGGTCGCCCTCCACTTCCTTGAGATAGACCACCTGCTGATCGTTGACCTCGCTGATGATGATTCGCGAGAGCTCCATTTGCACGCTCATGGCGTTGCTCCAGGAAGTGAAGAATGATGGCTGTAGCCTACCGCAAACCCGGAGCCGAATCACGCACCCGCCTGCGGCTCGTTCCGAATCGCCCCAGATCGACTGATCTCGCCCAGCGCAGCCAGAACCGCCGGGATCTCCTCGACGACGGTTCGCCAGACGACCTCTGTGTTGACGCCAATATAGTCGTGAATGAGCTTGTCTCGCATGCCCGCCAGGGACCGCCACGGCACGTCTGGATGGGCGGACCGAATGGCTCCGGGAACCCGCTTCGCAGCTTCCCCGGCAATCTCCAGGGCCCTGATCACGGCGTAGAGTGATTTCTCGTCGCGAGTGAAGTCCTCCAGGGTCATTGTGCCGACAAAACGACGAGCCTTGTCGAGCGCATCGCTCATTTCGGCGACCCGATCACGGAGATCATCGCCGGTCATATCGGCTCCACATCGGCGGCGATGCTCTCGGCAATGCGTCTGTCGAGTGAGTCGGGCATGACAAGGTCGACCTTCACCCCCAGGCAATCTGAAAGCTCCTGCTCGAGTTTCAGGAACGTCAGCATGCCAGGTGGACGACTGAATGAGACCAGCAGATCCAAGTCGCTGTCGATTCGATGATTGCGTCGAGCACGTGAACCAAATATCCCGAGAGTCTCGAGGTTGTACTCAGCCCGGAGCCGTGGCAGGGCCGCGGCGAGGATCGTTTTGTATTGATCAAGCGAGGCGGTAACCATCATTCGCGATCGTGCCGGGTGACGTCTGAACCTCATCGCAGTATCGGCCGGGTACCGGTGAACCGCAAACCGGAGGCCGAATCACGTTCTCGCCCGGAGGGCGGCCAGGGTGGCCTGATCCTTGACCAGCTTGTCTTCGAGTTCGGCCAGCTGGGCCCGCTCTTTTTCGACAACCGCGGCCGGAGCCTTGCCAACGAATTTTTCGTCGGCCAGCTTTTTCTGCTTGGCGGCGATGAACCCCGCGGTCTTGCCGTTTTCTTTCTCGAGCCGCGCGATCTCGGCCCCCACGTCGATCAAACCGGCGAGGTCGACAAACACGTCGCAGCCGAGCACGCCAGCGGTCGCCGCGCCAATGGCCCCGGCCGCATCGGGCCCCACCGCGGCCAGATCGGCCCCCGCCATCGACTCGATCGCGGCATGCATCGGGGCGAGCAGGTCGGCCGCGTCGTGCGGCGCCCGGATCGCCACCGGCAGCCGGGTCTTCGGCGGCACGTTTTGCCGGGAGCGAATTTCGCGGATCGCCCCGACGACGCCGAGGAATGTGCCAAACTGCGTCTCCGTGCGGGCGTCGATCCAGGCCGCGGAAGGCGTGGGCCAGGCGGCCACCATGATCGACTCCGACAGAGGCCCGGAGTCCCACGGCATCCGCCGGTCGCCCGCCGCGGCGCGAAGATGCTGCCAGATCTCCTCGGTCACAAACGGCATGATCGGATGCAAGAGCCGCAGGATCGTGTCGAGCCCGAGCAGGAGCATCGACTGCGCCTGCCGACGCGTGGCCGGATCGGCGAGCCGCGGCTTGCAGAGTTCGAGATAGGCCGAGCAGTATTCGTCCCAGGCGAACGCATAGAGGATCCGCGCCGCCTCGGCAAACTTCGTGTCGTCGATCGCCTTCGTCGCGTCTCGCGTGACGCTGGCCAGCCGGCTGGCCAGCCAGCGATCTTCGAGGGCGGTCAAGGTCACCGTTCCTCCGGTCGCGGCCAGATCCTCACCCGCGAAGCCCTCCAGATTCATGAGCACAAACCGCGTGGCGTTCCAGAGTTTGTTGGAAAAATTCCGGCCCGACTCGAACCGCTCGGAGAGGGCCGGGCCGCGGGGGAGGGCGAGGTCCTCGGTCGTCTGGGCCCACTGCGTGCGGAAGGCCTGGCCGCATTTCGGACAGTCGATCCGCGGCCGCACGCGGTTTTGCACGGTCTGCTCGATCCGCGCCGAGCAGTGCGGGCACTGAAACTCCACCGGCATCCGCACGTCCTGCGTTTCGGTGGCCATGCTCGCCATCCCAAACCGCAGCGCGTCGGCACCGAGGGCCTCGATCACGTCGAGCGGATCGACGCCGTTGCCCTTGCTCTTGCTCATCG
>CAYZFV010000306.1:0-4123 GCA_964477765.1 uncultured Candidatus Kuenenia sp. | reverse complement strand
GTCGACGAAGATCCGGTTGCGGGTCAGGAGCCGCTCCATGTCGTCAAGCGTCTTGGGGAAGGTCTTCACGAACGTGCGGATCTTCTCGATCACCAGCGGTGTGAAGTCCTGCGAGGCGCCGCCCACGCGGGTGTAGGAATTGGTGAACCGGGCCCCGCAGAGCGTCTCGAAAATGTCGTAGATCACCTCGCGTTGATAAAACGCGTAAAGGAAGAAGGTGAAGGCGCCGGTGTCGAGTCCGACGGCGCCGTTGCAGAGGAGATGGTCGCTGATGCGGGCCAACTCGGCGATGATCGTGCGGATGTATTTGCAGCGGGGCGTGAGTTCGATGCCCAGCAGCATCTCGACGGCATGATGCCAGGCCACGTTGTTGGCCATCGGCGAGATATAGTTCATCCGGTCGGTCACGGTCACGTATTGGTTGAACGTGAGGTGTTCGCCGATCTTCTCGAAGCCGGAGTGGAGGTAGCCCATTTCGGGCATCGCGTCGACGACCCGCTCCCCCTCGAGTTTCAGCACGAGCCGCAGCGTCGTATGCGTAGCCGGATGCTGCGGCCCGAAGTTCAGCGTCCAGAGATAATCCTCGTTCCGCGCAGCCGCCGCGGCAGGGGTCGGGGAATCAAAGTCGGTGATTACACTTGCCATGGGTGATGGGCTTCAGCCTGTTGAATCCGGATGCCGTAGCGCGCATCGCCGACGGAACGGCAAAAGTCTCGTCGCGGGGATATTTCGCAACTCGCCAACCCGCTCGTCATGACTCAAACGGGCGAAATCTCCAACGCTCCTCGAGCGTTCGCCGATTCCGTCGTTCAGCATCAGTGGATGAGCGTGAATCATGGTGACCTTCACCGCAGCTAGCTGTGATCTCGGGTGATGACGGGGAAGTTGTGGCGTTCGCCGCGGCCCTGCAGCGGGTAGTCTTTGCGGAGCGGGTGGGCGGTGAACTCCTCGGGCATGACGAGGCGGCGGAGGTCGGGGTGGCCCGCGAAGCGGATCCCAAACAGGTCCCACACTTCCCGCTCCAGCCAGTTGGCTCCCTCCCAGAGAGGCACCACGCTTCTCACGGTCGGCTCCGGATCGTCGACGAAGCCCCGCACCGTGAGCCGCTGGTTGGTGGCGGTGTTGGCCAGGAGATAGATCAGCCCGTAGCGATGCTTGGCGCCGGGATAGTCGAGATAATCGACGCAGGAGACGTCGACGAGCAGGTCGAAGCCCCGCTCCTTGAGAAAGGCGAGCGTGTCAAACGACTGCGGCTCGGGCACCACCAGCCGTGTCTGCCCGCGGAACACCGTCGCCTCGGCGGCATCGAATCGCTCGCGGACGGCGGCGATCACGTCATCGACGGCGGGAGGATGGTGGGGCATGGAAGGCAGGGGAGAGAATCAGGAGCGGGGGGCGGCAGCGGCGGCGAGTTCCCGCTGCAGGACAGGGTTGCGGGAGGCGTCGATCGTGAGCGGTGCCGTGATTTCGACCAGCGCCCGCTTGCGTTCCTGACGCTCGCGGGTGTCGAACTCACGACCGGTGATCGTGCCCTCGCGCTGGATCTTGTCTTGCAGATCGATGATGGCCTGGATGAGCTGCTCGGGCCGCGGCGGGCAGCCGGGCACATACATGTCGACGGGTATGAAACGATCGATTCCCTGCACCACGGCGTAGGTGTCGAACACGCCGCCGGTGCTGGCACAGGCGCCCATCGAGATGCACCACTTGGGCTCGTGCATCTGCTGCCAGATGCGCTGGAGCACGGGGAGCATCTTCATCACCACCCGGCCGGCGACGATCATCAGGTCGCACTGCCGCGGGCTGAACCGGAAGACCTCGGCGCCGAAGCGGGAGAGGTCGTGTTTGCTGGCGCCGGTGGCCATCAGTTCGATGCCGCAGCAGGCCGTGGCAAACGGCATCGGCCAGAGGCTGTTTTTGCGGCACCAGTTGGCGAGTTCGTCGAGTTTGCTGACGACGACGTTTTCCGGAAGTTCCAGGTTTGACGAGGCTACCGCCATCGAAACACCCCCCTTTTCCAGTCGTAGGCGAATCCGACGATCACGAATGCGGTGAAAGCCATCGCGGCGAAGAAAACCAGGCCGCGCCCCGACACGAGCCCGTCGGCCACGGCGGCGTCGATCCCTGCGGCCGACCGGCTGGCCACCGCCCACGGATAGAGGAAGAGGAGTTCGACGTCGAAGACGAGAAACGTGATGGCCACGAGGTGGAAGCGGACATCGAACCGTCGGCGGGTGTCGTGGACGGGATCCATGCCGCTCTCGTAGGGCATCTCCTTCACGGCCCCATGCCGCTTGGGGCCGACGAGTTCGGCAAAGACGACCAGCCCGACCGAGACCGCTGCCGCGATCACGACAAACAGAAGGACGGGGAGAATCGCGTCCATGGCAGGCTGGCGGGATTGGAGGAAGGCGTCTGCGGGACCGTCACACGGGAAAATCAGCAGCCGGAGGCCACTTCGTGAAATTCGTCACGAAGTCGCCGCCGAAAAAAGCCGGGAGCCACGGGGCCGCCGGCCTGCCGAGTTCTTAAAGTTATACAGCCAGACGCCGACGAGGACGAGATGGGGCACTTTGGGCGGCTAAAAATTGCCGACGCTGATGGCGACGCCGGCGCCGCCGAAGCCACCGCCGCTATAGATCGTCATGCCCGGCCCGCGAACATTCGAAAACGGGGGCTCTCCGTCGCTGCGGGGCGGCAAAACCCCCGCTGCTCGACCGCCCGACGGTGGGGCTGCGGCCCGCTCCCCCGCCCGCTGGGCCTGGGTCACGAGTTCCTGTCGCCCGCTCTCGAAGGCCGCCTGCCGCTGCTGGATGTCGGCCCGCTTTCGGGTCACCGTGGCGATTTCAGCCTCGAGATCGGCAGCCGACATCTGCGTGATGTCGGGAACCCTGGCCAGCGCCCGGGCCCGCCGGGAGTCTGACATGGCCGAGAGATAGTGGCCGACCCAGTCGCGGGCATCGCGGGCCTCCGGGCTGTCGACGATGCGGAGTTTGGCGTCGAGGTTGTCGAGCATCTGCTCGAGTTCGTCAGCCGACACGCGGGCCACGCGGTCGTTGAAGCCGGCCTTGATCCGCAGCACCTCATCCGGTGGATAGATCGACTGGGTTGTCAGCCACTGGCCGAGCTCGAACACCGCCCGCTGCCACCGGGCGCCGTGCATGATCGCAGCCTTCCGCGAGTCGTCATCTGTGTCCTTGTCGGCCGCCGGTTCAGCGGCGGTCGCCCGCACAAGCCTGAGGCGGACGGGCTGCATCCCGTCGGCACCATCGTGGGTGTGTACCGATTCCCACGTGCAACGGCCGTTGCCATCGTGACGGTATTCGGTGCGGGCCGACACCTCGCTGCCGTCGGGCAGCACGGTCGTCGACCGGGCGATGAGCGTGTCGCCCTGTTTCGTCCAGACGGCCTCGCCATGGGATCCCTGGTCGTCGAACAGCCAGGAGCGGAGCGTGTCGGTCCGCAGATCGCGGCCGATCCGTTGGGTGTAGTGGGCCACCCGGGTGGCGGCCCGATCGATTGTCATCTCGCGGATCAGGAAGGCCCGCGTCGGGCTCCACCGCACGTGCATCATGATCGATTGCTGCGGTGGGTCGTCTGGAGGGGGCTCTTTCTCTGGCTGCTCGACCACCCAATCACCCACCATCCAGGCAAGGTCGTCGAGCGTGGCCGGCTGCTCGTCGGGGGCAGGAGCCGCGTGGTTGGCGAACACCGCTGGTATGGCAGCCAGCGAAGTCAGGAAGAACACGGCTCTGGCGATGCGGGAGGCAGCAAGCGTCATACGATCCTCGATCGTGGATCGGTGGTCGTCAGCCGCCACCGACGAATCCTAGGGGTCGCTGGAGGGGCAGGGAAAGAAATGCACCCGTTTGGTAGGGTGATGACCATGTCGGAACCGCTGGCCACTCTTGCAAACCTCGTTCGTCGCCCGAGTGTGAACCCGATGGGCCGTGACGTGTCGGGGCCGGAATATCTCGAAGGGCGCGTCACGGAATACCTCGTGCAGCGGTTCACGGCGGCCGGCCTGCCGTGGCTGCGGCAGAAGGTGTCGCCGGGGCGGGAGAACGTGGTGGCTCGGCTGGAGGCGACGGTGCCTGCTGCGCCCGTCGTCCTCTGGGATGCC
>CAYZFV010000305.1:0-6237 GCA_964477765.1 uncultured Candidatus Kuenenia sp. | reverse complement strand
CCAGCATCGGCAGGAGCACGGCGAGGTCATCGAGATGCTCCACCACCTTCTCGATCCCCGAGATGGCGATGTGCACGCGGGGGAGGGCGGCGGTGAGGCGGGCGGTGCCCTCGTTTTCGGTGATCGAGATCTGGCCCGTCTCGGCGACGAGGAAGTTGGCCCCGGTGATCCCCACATCGGCGTCGACGTAGAGCTGCCGCATGTGGCGGCGGGCGATCATCGTGAGCTCTTCGGGGCTGTCGGTCGCCGCCGTGCCGAGATTCTTCTGAAAGAGATCACTGATCTCGTCGCGGCGGACATGCATGCAGGGGAAGACGAAGTGATAGGGCGGCTCACCCCGCAGTTGCTGGATGAACTCGCCGAGGTCGCTCTCCACCACGCCGTAGCCATCCTCTTCCATGGCGGCGTTGAGGTGGATCTCCTCACTCGTCATGCACTTGCTCTTGATCACCGCCTTGGCCTTGGCGGCCCGGAGCAGATCGAGCACGATGTCGCGGGCCTCGTCGGCGGTGCGGGCCCAATGCACCTGCCCGCCGTTGGCCTCGAAGGTGGCGACGAAGCGGGGGAGGAGTTCATCGAGTCGGTTGACAGCCGACCACTTGGCGAGGCTGGCGGCATCACGAGCGTGCTCCCAATCGCGGAAGCGGGCCTTCTGCAGATCGCGACTGGTGTAGTAGCCGCCGAGGGCCTTGCGGACAAACGACCGGTGGCCTGTGTCGCGGACGTGCTCGGCCGCGTCGTGGAGGAATTTCTTCTTGGCGAGCTGCGGCAGGGTCGATTCAGAGGCGATCATGGGATCAGCGGTTGCCTGTGAGGGTTGCGGGTCTGCCGGCCACCGGGCTTGCGGCCGATGCTTTTTGGTGGGAGCGGAACTTTTGTTAATCATAGCTGGGCACGGTGGGCTGCGGGGCGTGGCTTTCCCCGGAAAAGTGGGGTATATCTGAAGGAAGTCGATCACCGATCCGATCGAAAGGCGCGAGGCAGCCGATGCAGGGGCAGGGCTGTGGGAGAGAGGGCTGAATGCTTCCGGCAGACGCAGTCGAACGGGTGATCTGGCTGGGGGGCTTCTGGCTGCTCCTGGTCGTGGTGTGGGCGGCGATCTGCATGTGGGTGGAGGAAGACGCCCGCGATGTGTTTGGCAAGTCGATGCCGTGGTCGCTCGGGTTCGTCGGTCTGGGGGCGGTCTTTTTCATCACGACCTATCTGTGGGGCTTCACGCTGCTACCGCTGTTCACACTGCTGATTCCGGGCGGCCTGCAGGGGTATGTGCTCGTTCGGGATCGGAAAGTGCCGGCTGACGAGCGCGTCATGAGCCGGCAGTTTGCGGAAAAAGTCGCGCTTGCCGCGGCGGAAAAGCTCGGCATGCAGAGCACCGTGGCCGGCTGGTTTGAGCAGGTGGAATCGACGAAACGAGCCCCGCCCAAGATTCAGTTTGTCAAGAAAGACGGCTCATCGATCGAAGCCCAGGGCGGCAAGAATCTCGACAAAGAGACATCGCAAGCGGTCAAGACGCTCGAGGATGTGTTTGCCCGGGCCATCGAGCTGTCGGCCACCGACATCCACCTCGATCCCAAGGAGAGCGGCGAGGTGCAGGTGCGGTGTCGGGTCGATGGCATCATGGGCAACCTCGGGTCGTTCGGGGGACCGGATGCCCGGGGCATGGTGTCGGCCCTCAAGGTGTTTGGCGACATGGACATCGCCGAGCGACGGCGGCCGCAGGATGGCACGTTTGTCGTGCTGTCCGGTTCGCAGCGGTTCGACATTCGAGCCGCCTCGGGGCCGACGAGCTTCGGGGAGAAGATGGTGCTGCGGCTGCTCGATGCCGGCGGTGGTGTGGTGAAAGGGGGCATCAAGTCGCTCGGCATGCGGGAGGCTGTGCAGAACTCGCTCGAGGCGATCATCCATCAGCCCCACGGCATGCTAATCGTGTGTGGGCCGACGGGTTCCGGCAAGACGACCACGCTCTACACGGCCCTCGGTGAGATCGACACGCTCTCCCGCAACATCGTGACGATCGAAGATCCGATCGAATATCGTCTCGACAACATTTCGCAGACGGCGGTCAACAACGCAGCCGACCTGACGTTTGCGAAGATTCTCCGCTCGGTGTTGCGGCAGGATCCCGACGGGATCCTGGGGGGTGAAGTGCGCGATCGGGAAACGGCCGAGATCGCGATGCAGGCGGCGATGACCGGCCACTTCGTGTTTACGACGATCCATGCCAACGACACCGCCACCACGGTGACCCGGCTGCTCGATATCGGCATCGACTCGTCGCTCATTCAGTCGGCGGTGACGGCTGTGCTGGCTCAGCGACTCGTGCGGGTGCTCTGCAAGGAATGCAAGGAGCCCTATCCCCTTCCCGACGAAATGCGGAAGAAATTACGGATCCCGGCCGACAAGAAAGTGGTTGTTTTCAAACCCAAGGGCTGCCCGGCCTGCCACGGCACCGGCTACAAAGGCCGCACCGGAGTGCATGAACTCCTGATTTTTGATGCAGCCATCCGTGAATTGATCGTGGGCAATCCTTCGATCGAGGCGATCCGGGCCGCCGCCCGGAAGGCCGGCATGAAGACGCTGTATGAGGCTGGATTGACGAAGGTCTTTGCCGGTGTCACGAGTTTCGAAGAAGTGGCACGGGTTGCCAAATGATGAATGCCGGGACACACGCCGGAATGACCGTCTTCGCCGAGGCCAGCGCCCTGCAGCCGTTCGGCACGTTGATCGTGTTGGCGACCGTGGCCGGCATGGCGGCGTTTGGTTTCCGGTATGGGCTGTTTCTCGCCATCCTTACCGGGATGGGAGCGATCGCCACGCTCCTGGTGACCTTCGGACTGGGGGAAACGCTGGCCGGTCTGCTGACGGCCGTAGAGATGCCCGCCGACTATGCCCTGCCGGTGAGTATCGGGCTGTTGGCGGTGGCCGGTGCGCTGGCGGTGCGATTCGCGATCGGTGGGGCCGTGGGGGAGGAAACGCTCCGGTTTTCACCACTCATCGACAAAATCGGTGGCGTGCTGATGGGGGGTTTGGCCGGCATGGTGATCGCGGGCATGCTCCTCGTCGTGCTCTCTGTCATGCCGATTCCTGCGGCCTATGCGATCGACGGCTCACAGACGAAATACGACCTCGGCACCCGGGTGCTCAAGACGTTTGCCCGGCTCATCATGCCCGACGCGGCTGCCCGAGAGGTGCTGCTCGATGGGGAGGGGCCGGCCGGCGGGGAGAGCCGGGCTGGTGAGGCTGCGGCTGGCCCTGAGATGAGCGAACTCTTCGTTGATTCCAACGGCAACGGCCTCTTCGATGGGGAGGGCGAGGCGGCGGAGGGGCATCTGGATCACGACGGCAATAGTAAGTTCACGCCGCGGGTCGTGTTTGCAGACCGCAACGAAAACGGGGTGCGGGATATCGGCCTGCTGGAGCGGTATCGCCTGCGAGCGTGGCAGAAGCTGCGGGTGCTGCACTACCCGTCGATCACCTCCGGTGCCTCGTCTGTCTTGGCAACGGTCCTGGGGGATGGCCAGGAGGTCTACAAGGCGGTCGCCACCGATCTTGATCCCGATGATCAGATCGTGTTCAGCCTCCGCGATCCGGCCGCCTCTGCCACTGCGGACGCGGCCGTGGAAGCCAGCGAGCCGCCAGCCGCGGAGCCGGAGCCAGGAACGGGGCCTGCGGCTCAAGGGGAGCCGGTGGCCGAAGAGGCAGCGGTATCACCAGCGGAGTCCACCGCCTACGAAGATCCGCTGTTTGCGATCGACCCGACGTCGGGATCGGTGACGGTGAAGGATGCGTTGGCGTTTATGCGACGCAAGGAGGCGTCGCCGATCGTCGTCGTGGCCACCGACAAACGCGGGCTGACGACCGAGAAAACCGTGTCGCTGATCTACCGTGGGGCGGTGCCAGGCCAGTGAACGTAGCTGGTGGAGAGACCAGCCCGCCGGCTTGCGCCCGGCGGCTTTTTAGGCGATTGATCAGACAAAACAGGGCGCGAGCCCGGTGGCCTGCCCCGGCACCGGTCGGTTTTTCCTCGTCCTACTCGGCGACGAGCACCTCAGCGAGATGGATCGTACGGGGCGGCTGGCCGCCTTCGGCTCCGCCGTGTCGCGCGAGCCAGCCATCGAGCTGCAACTGGCAGCTGGGGTCGCTCGACACGATGTAGTCGCAGCCGGTTCGGGCGAGTGACCCACCCTTCACCTCGGCCATCGCCGTTGAGATCATCGGAAACTTCACGCTGAAGAGCCCACCAAACCCACAGCAGCTTTCGGGCTCGTCGCACTCGACGAGTTCCAGATCGCGGACGGCCCGCAGCAATTGCCGCGGCTCGTCTTTCACCCGCAGCTCTCGGAGACCGTGGCAGCCGTCGTGGTAGGTGACCTTATGGGGGAAGCGGGCGCCGACATCGGTGATCCCCAGCTTCTTGACGAGGAACTCGCCAAACTCGAAGGTTCGTGCGGCGAGATCGAGGGCGGCCGTCTCATGGGGCGTGCCCTCCAGCAGTTGCGGATAAAACACCCGCATCATGGCCACGCACGAACCACTCGGGCCGACGACGGCGTCAGCCCCGTCAAAGATCGACACGGCGCGGATCGCGACCTCGCGGGCCTCGTCCCAGTAGCCGGCGTTGAAGCTCGGCTGCCCGCAGCAGGTCTGGGCCGCGCGAAACTCGCAGGTGTGTCCCAGCCGCTCGAGCACCGTCGCCACCGCCATCCCCACGCGGGGCATCATCTGATCGACGAAGCAGGGAATGAACAGGTCAACCTTCATGCCCACAGTCTAGTCTCTTTCAAATACGCCGCAGGCCACCGGGCTTGCGCCCGGTGCTTTTTGTGTGGGGCGTCCACAAAGCCGCCCGGCGCGAGCCGGCGGGATCGCGCACCGTTGGCACGCGCGAAAGTCGTCAGGCCCGCCGCTCGATCGCACGCACCGTCGCGGCTCCCATGTCCGCCGGGCTCTCGGCGATCTCGATGCCCGCGTCGCGGAGGGCGGCGAGCTTCGCCTCGGCTGTGCCCTTGCCGCCGGAGATGATCGCGCCGGCGTGGCCCATCCGCTTGCCGGGCGGAGCCGTGCGGCCGGCGATAAACGCCGCTACAGGCTTGGTCACATGATGCTTCACGTATTCGGCCGCTTCCTCCTCGGCCGAGCCACCGATCTCACCCATCATCAAAATGGCGTGCGTGTCCGGATCGTTTTGGAACAGTTCGAGAATGTCGATGAAGCTCGAGCCCACGAGTGGATCGCCGCCCAATCCCACGCAGGTGCTCTGGCCGTGGCCGAGGTTCGTGAGCTGCCAGACGGCCTCGTAGGTGAGCGTGCCCGAGCGGCTCATCACGCCGACATGGCCGGGCGTATGGATGTAGCCGGGCATGATGCCGATCTTGCACTCGGCCGGCGTGATCACGCCGGGGCAGTTGGGGCCGATCAGCCGGCTGCCCGAGTCCTTCACGACCGGCAGCACGCGGGCCATGTCGAGCACCGGAATACCTTCGGTGATTGCCACGACCAGTTCGATGCCCGCAGCCACCGCCTCGAGGATCGCGTCGGCGGCGAAGGGGGGCGGCACGAAAATCATCGTGGCATTGCAGCCGGTGGCGTCGCGGGCCTCGGCGACGGTGTTGAAGACGGGCAGGTCGGCGACGGTCTCGCCCCCCTTGCCAGGCGTCACGCCGCCCACCATTCGGGTGCCGTAGTCGAGGCAGCCGCGGGTGTGGAATTCACCGACCTTGCCAGTGATGCCCTGGCAGATGACGCGGGTGTCTCGGTTGACGAGGATGCTCATACGTGTCCTTCGTTGATGAATCAGCCTTCAATGTGTCAGCGATGCAGGCCCCCGGGCTTGCGCCCGTGGCTTTCTGGAATCGGCACTGTTGCTTTCGCTCCGGGCTTTCTGGGCGTATCAGGCCTTGCTGGCGGCGACGACCTTCTTGGCGGCGTCGGTGAGGCCGTCGGCGGTGATGATGCTCGTGCCGCTTTCGGCGAGGATTTTCTTGCCCTGCTCCACTTCGGTGCCCTCGAGCCGCACCACGAGCGGCACGGTGAAGCCGACGGTCTTGGAGGCTTCCACGAGGGCGTTGGCGATCGTGGTGCACCGCATGATGCCGCCAAAAATATTGACGAGGATCGCCTTCACATTTTTGTCGGAGAGGATGATCCGGAAGGCCTCGGTGACCTGGTTGACGTCGGCACCACCGCCCACATCGAGGAAGTTGGCCGGCTCGCCGCCGTGCAGCTTGACGAGGTCCA
>CAYZFV010000304.1:0-4889 GCA_964477765.1 uncultured Candidatus Kuenenia sp. | reverse complement strand
CGTCGAGCGTTCGCCGATTCGCTCGCCCTCCCGTTTGTCCCTGAACTCGATTAAAATGGGCTAGGGTGGCGCGACGAAAACTGAAATACTCCGCGGGGCCTGCGGGTACCGCGGAGTATTTTCATGCGCGTCTTTGTATCGGCCGGCGAGCCTTCGGGTGATCATCATGCGGCGTTGCTCGTGCGGGCGATCCGGTCGCAGCGGCCCGATGCAGAGTGCGTGGGGCTCGGTGGTCCGTGCATGGCGGCCGAGGGCTGCACCCTCGTGGCCGACATGACGCAGCTGGCCGTGATGTGGTTTCTGCGGGTGCTGCTCAACATTCATCGCTTCGTCGATCTGGCCCGCCGAGCAGAGCGGAGTTTTCTCGACACGCGGCCCGATGTGTGTGTGATGGTCGATTTTCCCGGCTTCCACTGGTGGCTCGCCTGGCGGGCCAAGCGGCATGGCATCCCGGTCGTCTTTTACTGCCCGCCTCAGATCTGGGCCTGGGCGAGCTGGCGTCGGAAGAAGATGCGGCGGCTGGTCGATCACGTGCTGTCCGTGCTTCCCTTCGAGCACGACTGGTTCCTGGCGCAGGGCATCCCGAGCACGCTCGTCGGGCATCCGTTTTTTGATGAACTGTCCGATGTCGTGGGTCCGGAACATTCTGGCCCCCGGGCTTCCGCCCGGGGCTTGTTGGTGGATGACATGGGAAGTCGCCCACACGAGCCGCTCCTGCAGGAGGACGCCGGCGCGAGCCGGCGGGATGCTGCAGAGGAACACGCCGCCGCTCCGCTTGTGTTGCTCCTCCCCGGGTCACGTGGTCAGGAGATCGAGGGCAATCTCGACTCGATTCTCAGGGCTGCTGCCATCGTCCGTGATCGGGGGCCCGCGGCGCGGTTCGTGATCGGAGCCTTGCACCAGCGGCATGCGAACCGCGCCCGCGAGGTGCTGACGGCGATGCAGGGGGAACTCGACGGGCTCAACGTCGCGATCGAAGCCGGCCGCACCCGCAGTCTGATCGCCGAGGCCCACGCGGCGATCGCCGTGAGTGGGTCGGTGTCGCTGGAGCTGCTGGCTGCTCGCGTGCCCACCGTGATCGTCTACCGGATCAGCGGCCTGGCCTACGTGGTGCAGAGCTGGTTTCGGCGGGCGCGATTCATCACGCTGGTCAATCTGCTGGCGTGCCGTGAACCGATCGGGCCGCCGCAGCCGGTGCTGCGACCGCCGGCGGGTGTGCCGCCGGCTGATCCGGAGATGGTTTTTCCCGAATATCTTTCCGTCGCTGATCCGGCCCCCGTGGCCGCCGACCGGGTGATCGAATGGCTCGCCGATCCTGTCGCCCGCGGCCGCGTGGTCGGGCGGCTCGAGGAGATCGCCCACACCGTGGCCCATGCCGGCTCGGCCGATCGGGCCGCTGCGGCCGTGCTGGCAATCGCCGCGGGACGGGAACCGGCCCTCGAGCCGACGAAGCGTGCTGTCGCCTCGACGGCTGCGGCGGCATAATGCGGCGATGCTTCTTGCCGAACCGCAGCCGACGCCCGCCGATCTGAGATTTTCGCTCGCCGGGATTCCTGTCCGGGTGTCGGTCTGGTTTTGGCTGGCGGCAGGCCTGCTGGGCTGGGGCATCAGCCAGGCGTTTGCCGCCGGTGATCAGCGAGCGCTCCTCCGCTATCTCGTGCTCTGGATCGGGGCGGCTTTCATCTCGATCCTGATCCACGAGATGGGCCATGCGATTGTCTACCGCTTCTTCGGGCAGTCCACGCAGGTGGTGCTCTACCACTTTGGCGGCCTCACGGTGCCGACCCTCTGGGGCCGCCGCGGGGCCCGGCTGCCGCAGCAGCAGTTTCTCGTGTCGGCGGCCGGGCCGTTTGCCCAGCTCATGTTCGTCGCCCTGCTGATCGCGGCGCTCAAGATGGCGGGCTATGCCGTGCCGTTTCCGATTCAATCGATCGGCCTGCCGCTGGGGCTCTATGACGGCGACCGCATCGAGTCGCCGCTGCTCTTCGCACTCGTGTATTTCCTCCTGCAGGTCAACATCTTCTGGCCGCTCTTGAACCTCATGCCGGTGCCTCCGCTCGATGGCGGGCAGATGGTTCGCGAGGGGCTGCTTACGATCGGGGTGCCCGATGCCGCCCGCATCGCCAATATTCTCGGCACGGGCGTGGGGGGCGTGCTGGCCTGGCTGGCCTACACCGGCGGCGAACCGTATCTCGGCATCATGTTCGCGATGCTGGCGGTATCGTGCTACCAGACGCTCTCGGGCGGAGGACGGTGGCCGTGAGCGGCCGGGTGCGGGGCGGCGGCAGGCAGAACGAGGGTTTCGCTGGCGCGGCAGTCGTGGTGCTCGGGGCGAGTAATGTCTCGCGGGGCCTGGCCCGGCTGGCGGCGGTGGCACGGGCGCGGCAGCCGGGGCCGGTCGATCTCTTTGTCGCGGCTGGTCATGGCCGGTCGTATGGGGCCAACAGCCGCGTCTTGATGCGGCGGCTCCCATCGATCCTGTGGAGCGGTCTCTGGCGGGCGCTCGATCGCGAGGGCACTGGCGACGGTCGGCCTGTGCAGGCCCTCGTCACCGATATCGGCAACGATCTGCTCTATGGCTTCTCAGTCGAACAGGTGGCGGAGTGGGTTCGCGAGAGCCTGGCACGATTCGCGGCCCGGGGGGCGACGCTCGCGGTCACGCGGCTGCCGCTGGCGAGCGTGGATCGGGTGGGGCCGCTGCAGTATCGCGTGCTCCGCACGCTCTACGTGCCAGGCTGCCCGCTGTCGCTCGACGCGTTGAAGGACGCGGTGACGCGACTCGATGCCGAGGTCGTGGCCGCCGCGGCGGAGCATGGCGCGGCGGTGCTCGATCAGCCGGGCGAATGGTATGGCCTCGATGCGATGCACGTGCGACGTGGATGCCTCGATCGGTTGTGGCATCGGACCTGTGACGCGTGGGGCTGCGGCCCGGCCCTCGGTGATGAACGTGCCGGCCTGGTCGAGTGGGCACGGCTCGGGTCCCGGGCCGCCGAGGTGCGATCGCTGGCCCACGTGCCGCGGTACACGCCGCAGCCGGCTTGTCGCGGCCGGGATCGCCTCCGGGTCTGGCTGTATTGAGCGAAAAACATGCCGCCATGATTCCGTCGTTCAACCCTGATTCCCCGGCGATGACGCTCCGCACCGTGTTTGGCCATGCCGCCTTCCAGGGGAGCCAGCGGGCGATCATCGACCGCACGCTGGCCGGGGGCCATAGCCTCGTGCTCATGCCGACCGGTGGCGGCAAGAGCCTCTGCTACCAGTTGCCGGCGGTCATGCTCGGCGGTCTTGCCGTCGTGCTCAGCCCGCTGATCGCCCTGATGAAGGATCAGGTCGATGCCCTCACCCGCCGCGGAATCGACGCGGGATTCATCAACTCGTCGCTCAGCAAGCAGGAGCGGCAGGCCCGCATGGCGGCCCTTGCCGCCGGAGCCCACAAGCTGCTTTACGTCACGCCGGAACGGTTTCAGAAGGCCGAGTTTCGCGAGGTGATCCGGCAGCGAGACGTCTCGCTCCTCGCCGTTGACGAGGCCCACTGCGTGAGCCAGTGGGGGCACGACTTCCGCCCTGACTACACCCGCGTGGGTGACATCAGGCGACTGCTCGGCAGCCCCACCACGCTCGCGCTCACGGCCACCGCCACCCGCGACGTGCAGCGCGACATCATCCGGCAGCTTGGCTTGCAGCCCCGTGACGTGGAGCTGTTTCACGAGGGGATCGATCGCCCCAACCTCACCCTCGCCGTCGATGAAGTATGGGGGGATGATGACAAGCTGCGGCAGCTCTGCCGGCTACTCCAGCCGGCGGCCGAGATGTCGAAGCCCGACACCGGCAGCCACCTCGTCTACTTTACGCTCATCAAGACCCTCGAGCGGTTCAGTCGGCTTCTGGAAGAAGAAGGGCTGCCCCACGGCTGCTACCACGGCGGCTTGAATCCCATCGAGCGGAGGCGGGTTCAGGAGGCCTTCCTGAGCGGCGACCACCGGCTGATCCTCGCCACCAATGCCTTCGGCATGGGAATCGACAAGCCCGATATCCGCACCGTCACCCATGCCGAGGTGCCGGGCTCCTTGGAGAGCTACTATCAGGAGATCGGCCGGGCGGGCCGCGACGGCAAGCCGTCGCGCTGCACGCTGCTCTACGACCAGCACGACCTGCCGATGCTGATGGAGTTTATTCGCTGGGCCAATCCCGACGCCGACTTCTATCGCCGCGTCTACCATGGGCTCGAGCACGACCTCGAGCGGATCAACGCCTTCGGCGTCGAGTGGTTCAACGAACAGCTGCTCGGCCGCCAGGCCCGCCACGATCGCCGACTGGATAGTGCGCTGCTCATGCTCGAGCGGTACGGCACGATCGCCCAGCAAGGCGAGGGAGCGGGCGATCGCCGCCAGCTCCGGCTGCTGGGCGAGCTGCCCCCGGCGCTCGCCGACGAGGAGGGCCGCGCCGCCAAGCTCTGCCGCGACCAGCAAAAACTCCTCGCCATGGTCGAATACGCCCGCTGCGAGGGAGACCGCCGCAGGTTTCTCGAAACATACTTCATGGAAGAGTGATCACTGGCCATGGCATCACAGAAACAGTGGCGATGCCTGCCGCGTGCGATGGGCCACACGCGTTTCAGGGTCGGATCGGAGGGCGGCTCGTGACAGCCGACACGGAACCGCTAAGGTGCCTCGACGATCAAGCCGGGGACGACTTCGAAATGGCTGTCGTAGGCGACAATGCGGCCCCCATTTTCGAGCGCGGCCGCGGCAATCCAGATGTCGTTGGTTGGAAGAGGCGTTCCCTGTTGTTGACGGCGGTTGAAAACGGCGGCGCGGGGCGGTCGAAAATGGTGGCGCTGGGTGGTGTCGATCTCCCCTGAGTCCGTGGGGTGTCGCGGTTGTTTGGTT
>CAYZFV010000303.1:0-2793 GCA_964477765.1 uncultured Candidatus Kuenenia sp. | reverse complement strand
AGCAGCATCGAGCAGACGGTGCCCTCCTTGAGCCACTTCCAGGCCTCGTCGACCTGCTCGGCGGAAAGCTCGTACTGCTCGTAGCTGGCGTTGTCCATGAACACGAACTGATCGTTTTGCTTGTAGAGAAACTGGGCGTCGATCGTGGCGATGTCGGCCGCGTCGAGTGAATCGCCGCTCTTGTAGGTGCGGTCGAGCACCGTGCCCCGCAGCAGGTTGCGCAGCTTGCACTTGTAGAGCGCCTGCCCCTTGCCGGGCTTCACGAAATTGCACTCGATCATGATGTAGGGGTCGCCGTCGATCTGGACCTTGAGCCCCTTCTTGAATTCGCTCGTGTTGTAGGCTGGCACGGCTGTTCGTCGCTCCTCGGGTGAATCTCGTTTTCCTTCGCGGGGCTCCGCCCGTATCTTGCAGGCTGACAAGCGTGGCCACCCCGCCGCGGTCTGTCAACGTCCGCTCCGGCCAACCGATGCCCGCCACGCCCCTCGCCCACGACACCGTCGCCCCGGTCGCCCGCTGGCAGCGAGAACTCGCCGCCGCGATCCTCACGCCCGAGGCACTGTGCGCAACGCTCGATCTCGATCCCGCCATCGCCGCCGCGGCCCGCTACGCCGGCGACTCGTTTCCGCTGCTCGTGCCCCGCGGCTTCCTCGCCCGCATGAAGAAGGGCGACCCCCGCGACCCGCTCCTGCTTCAGGTGTTGCCGTTGCCGGAGGAGGAGACTCCCGCGGCCGGCTTCTCCGCCGACCCGCTCGACGAAGCCTCGGCTTTGGCCGCACCGGGCCTCGTGCACAAGTATGTCGGCCGGGCCCTGCTGCTCGTGGCTGCCGGCTGCGCGATCAACTGCCGCTATTGCTTCCGCCGGGAGTTTCCCTATGCGGAGAGCGGCGCCACATCCGCTGGCACAGATGCAGCTCTCACCGCGATCGCCGCCGACCCATCGCTCCACGAGGTGATTCTCTCCGGGGGCGACCCGCTCCTCGCTGCCGATGATCGGCTGCGAAGCATCGTCGATCGACTGGCGGCGATTCCGCACGTGCGGCGGCTCCGCATCCACTCACGGCTGCCGATCGTACTCCCGGAGCGGGTGACCGACGATCTTGTCGAGATCCTCGCCGACACGCGGCTGCCGGTCACCGTGGTCGTGCATGCCAACCATCCCCGCGAGCTCGACGCCACGGTGGCGGCAGCCCTCGGCCGACTCCGCCGGTCGGGCGCGATCCTGCTCAACCAGGCGGTGTTGCTCAAGGGTGTCAACGACTCATCGGCGGTGCTCCAGGCCCTCTCCGAGCGGCTGCTCGACCTCGGCGTGGTACCCTACTATCTGCATCTGCTCGATCGCGTGCATGGCACGGCCCACTTCGAGGTCGACGAGACAACGGCCCGCCGGCTTCACGACGAGCTCCGCACCCGCCTGCCCGGCTACGCCGTGCCCCGGCTGGCCCGCGAGGTGCCGGGAGCCCCGGCGAAGCTCTGGCTGGGATGAAGAAGTGTGAAACCGAATTGGCCGCAGCGCCGGCCCGCCGGCTCGCGCCTGGCGGCTTTGTGGAGGAACAACTCGCGCCCGGCGGCTTCCTGTCGTCACACAGCGCCAAAAAGCACCGGGCGCGAGCCCGGTGGCCGCGGTTGGCTCCCCACCAAAAAGCACCGGGCGCGAGCCCGGTGGCCGAAACGATGCCGACTGGTGCCCCGGCCCGCCGGCTCGCGCCTGGCGGCTTTGTGGAGGAACAACTCCCGCCCGGCGGCTTGGTGAGGGGCGGCTTGCGCCTGATGATCGATGTTGGATAGGATATCCCGCTCTCGTGGAGGCTCGAACGATGAAAATTCTGATTGGTGTCGATGGTTCCCAAGCCTCGCTCGACGCCGTGCGGCTTGCCGCCCGGCTGCTCGACCTCGCCCGTGACCAGGTGGCGATCTACTTTTCGCCGACCGAACTGGAAAAGCGTCTCTTTGGCAAGAGCCGGAAAATCATCGACGGCGCCGCCGCGGCCCTCTTTGAAGAGGCCTGCGGCCTGCTACCGGGCGGACTCGCGAAGGAGCCTGAACTGGTCTGCTCGTCAAAGCTGGCGGCTGTCGGCATTCTGGAATCGGCCGCCGGCTGGAAGGCCGACCTCATCGTCGTGGGGGCGCGAGGTCACGGCTCGATTGAGCGACTGCTGCTGGGGAGCGTGTCGCGGGCAGTCGTCCACGGGGCCCATCTGCCTGTGCTCGTCGTCCGCACACCGCCTCCCGATGGCCACGGGCTCAAGGTGCTGGCCTGCCATCATCCGGCCAGTGCGGCGGCCCTGGCGAAAGCGTCCGGCGACCTCCACTGGCCGGCCGACACCCAGGCCAACGTGATCGGCGTCACCGAATCGATGCTGGCCGGTCCGTTGCCCTCGTGGCTGGAGAATCGCGTGCGTGATCCCGACACGGCGGCCATCGCCGACGCCTGGAAGCGGGAGCATGAAGACGAGGTGGCCGCGTTGGGGACGGCGCTGACGGCGTTTCAGCAGCAATTGCCCGCAGTGTTCCAAGGCCATGCCCCGATTGTGGCCGAAGGCAATCCGGGCGACAAGATTCTCGAACGCGCCAAGCAGGACGAAATCGACCTGATCATCACCGGCCGCACGCCCACCGATCCGCTCACCCGCTGGCTCCTCGGGAGCACCTCGGAGGCCGTGCTCACCCACGCGCACGCGAGTGTGCTGATCGTGCCGGTCGAAAAGTAGTCGCCCCCCACAAAGCCGGCGGGCTGCCCTACCGGTCGGCGTTGCGGCAGCCACCAGGCTCGCGCCCGGTGCTTTGTGGGTG
>CAYZFV010000302.1:0-5127 GCA_964477765.1 uncultured Candidatus Kuenenia sp. | reverse complement strand
AGACGTTGAAGACGTTTTCCCAGAGTTTCTCGCCGGTCGCCGCATCGAGGCAGAGCACCTTCTCGGCCTCTTCGTTCGTGCCCGGCTTGTGTCGCACGAGTGTGAACAGCCGCCCTCCCATGATCACCGGCGTGGAGATGCCGCCGGCTTCGTCATTTTTCCAGAGCACGTTGGTGCCGTCTTCGGGATCGAAGCTCGTCACCAACGGTGGGCCCTGGTAATGGCGGTCGAGGTTTGGGCCCCGCCAGTCGGGCCAGTCGGCGGCCCGTAACGGTGCCATGCCGACAACAAGCGCCAGGATGGCGATCGGCAGTCTGCGGAGCATGGTGATGTTCCTGGATGGAGAGGGAGAAAGAAGCCCGATGAAGTCGACTGAAGGCTATGGGATCAGGCCGGCGGCCTTGGCCTCGACCGGAAGCTGCGGATCGACCACGGCCCGAGCGCCGCGGCCTTCGTTCATGCGACTGGCCACGTCGTCCCGGATACTCTCGATATCGGCGTCCCACCAGCGACGCCGGTCGCCGGCCGCCGGCATTTCCAGCGGCCGCACGAGCCGCATGCCCACGCCGAGGGCCGGCTCTTCGGTATACCACCAGGGGCTCTTGGGATAGTTGGGATCGACTTCCTTCCACTCTTCGTCTTGGGAGCCACGGCGGGCGGCACTGCGACACTCGGAGGGCTCGTCGTAATAGGCGCCGCCGCGGACGATCCGCGGCGAAAGATTCTGCGGCCACTCGATCGCGGCCGCCCACGCCACCGGCTGCGGCAGCCCCGCCTGGCGGGCGTAGCCCCCTTCCGTGAGTTCGTCGACGACCCACTCGGCGGCGTTGCCATGCATGTCGTGGAGGCCCCACGCATTCGGCTTTTTCTGGCCCACAGGATGCGTCGTGTCGTCGGCGTTGTCGGCAAACCAGGCGACCTCACCGAGAGAGTCGGCGTCCGCTCCGCATGACCAGGGCGTGGTCGAGCCGGCCCGGCAGGCATGCTCCCATTCGGCCTCGCTGGGGAGGCGATAGAACCGACCGATGAGGCCGCTGAGCCAGCCGGTGTACTGGCGGGCGGCAAACTGCGACATCGTGACCGCCGGCTGGAGCGGGTCTTCACCGTTGGTGAAGGTCATGGTCGGGTCGTAGAGCGCCGAGGGGGCCGTGATCGCGTCGGCCTGATTGGCGTCGGTGACCGCCCGTGCGCCCGTCGCCTGAAGTGACTTGAACAGGTCGCAGGCGGCCATATAGGACTTGTATTCCTGCCACGATACTTCGCACCGCCCCATCCACACCGGCGCCACGGTCACTTCGAATTGGGGCCCCTCGTCGCTGCTGCGGCCCTCTTCATCGGACCCGCTCCCCATGCGAAACGTGCCCCCCGGCACGGGAATCATCCGAAACGTGACGTCGGTGCCCGGAATCGTTTCGTCATAGGCGACCATCCAGCCCCCCGGCACCTTTATGGCAGGCTCCTCGCCGGCGGGGCGGGCATCACCGGCCACATACCCCGGCCCCGGGTCGGAGGCCGCGGCAAAAGCCGGGAGGTGTCTGGGCAGGACGGCGAGGATCGCAAAGCAGACAGCCATCACAACGAGTCGCAGAGCAGACATCGACGCCTCACAGACGTGGGAAAAACGGGCGGGAGTTTAAAATCAGGCTCTGCTTTCAGTGTACTCTGTCGTGATCCGCACCGCCCACACGTGAGATCGCCCTGTGGCCCCTCCCAAGCTTACCAAGCCATCCTCCCCGGCGTCAGGAAAGTCGTCGGGCCAGAAAGGCAAGGCCGTCGATGCCGGCCACGAACGGGTGGTCGCGGAAAACCGCAAGGCCCGGCACGACTATGAAATCCTCGAGACGCTCGAATGCGGAATCTCCCTGGTGGGCAGCGAGGTGAAGAGCCTGCGGGCTGGTCGGATGTCGCTCGACGAGGCCTATGGGCGGGTGGAGGGGAACGAAGTGTGGCTGCTCGGCTGCGACATCCCCGAATACGAGAAGGCGAACCAACTCAACCACAAGCCCAAGCGGCAGCGGAAACTTCTTCTCCACCGGCGTGAGATCCACAAGTTTGCCGGCCTGGCCTTCGAGAAGGGGCTCACGCTCGTGCCCCTCAAGATGTATTTCAAGAATGGCCGCGTCAAGGTACTGATGGGGATCGGCCGCGGCCGGAAGACCCACGACAAGCGGCAGAAACTCAAGGCCGACACGGCCCGGCGGGAAATTGAAAGCGCCCTCCGCGGCCGAAGCCGCGGAGGGCGCTCCTGAACGCTGTGCACGGGATCGGGGCAAAACCCGATCGGGGGTTCGTCGCCGAGCCCTCCCTGGCTCGCGGCTGATCAGGCCTCGTTGGCACCGACGAGGGCGCCGGTGGACGAGTCGGTGGAATCTTCCGGATGCCACAGGGGCATGCCGCGTTGAATCCGCTCAGCCAGGATATCGATCTTCTGCTTGGAGCCGGCAGGTGCCTGAGTGGGCACGAATTCCGGCGTGGTGTGCGGTTCGAAATTTTCGTCGTGACCGTACAGCTCGATGATCTCAAAAACGTTGCGAATCCGGGCCATCGGAGGGAGCGAAGTCCTTTCTGGGAGGATTGAAAAGTCGTTGACCCGACGAGGCGGCCGGCCGATCCGGCGCCGCTCGAGTCTTTTTTCCGAACAGACGGCGTCTGCCGAGGGGCTGGAATCCGCGGTGAAGCAGATCCCGGAAGACAGACGGTCGGCGCACACCCCGCGGATGGGAGCGGCAGAAGCCGCATCGGGTGGTGTTCGCGGTGACCCTCGCATTATGGACCTCGGCTCACCGGAGTCAAACATTTTTGAAGAACTTTTTCGAAAGGGAAAAACATGGTTTTTTTGCCCGATTGGTCGGCACGACCCGCGCCAAGTACCATGACTGCCCGATGCCCACCGGGAGGTCGATCGGCTGAAGCCGGTTGCCCGGGCGGGTGGCCTCAGGTCGGCGGCGGAGTCACCTCCTCGACCGACGGATTCGATGACGCAGTTCACCGGATCGATCGTCACGTTTCCGGCGCGGGTGTCTCTGGCGGCCTACACCTTCACGATCCTCGCCGGCGGCCTCCTCCTCTCGCTGCCGATCGCCCGGGCCCCCGGCAGCGAGGCCATCTCTCTCCTCGACGCCCTGTTTACGGCCACCAGCGCCTGCTGTGTGACCGGGCTGACGGTCCGCTCGACCCTCCACGACTTTTCGCTGTTTGGGCAGGGCGTGATTCTCCTCATGATGCAATTGGGGGGACTGGGCATCATGACGATCACAACCCTCATGGCCTTCCAGGTCGCCGGCCAGGCGACGCTCCACCAGCGGGCCGTGATTGCCGAGACGGTCGGCGTGAAGGCCGGCCGCGACCTTCGCTGGGTGCCCCTGGCGGTGGTGGGCACGGTGTTGACGGTGGAGGCGGTCGGGTTTGGCCTGCTCTGCGCGACCACCTGGGGGTCGGCCCCGGCGGGCGAGGTCGTCTGGCGGGCCCTCTTCCACTCCGTCTCGGCCTTCTGCAATGCCGGCTTCGCACTGGGCGACGACAGCCTGATGGCCTTCGGCACCGACGCGCCCATGCTGGCCGTCATCTGCAGCCTGATCATCATCGGCGGCATCGGCTTTCCGGTGATCTTCGACGTCGTCTCCCGGCTGCAAAAGCATCAGGATTTTTGGCTGCGGCTCCACCTGCAATCGAAGCTGATGCTCCTCGGCACCGCCATCCTCCTGCTCTTCGGCGCCGGGACGTTTCTGGCCCTGGAGTGGAGTAAGGCCGTCGCCGCAGACACGCTCACCGGCAAACTGCTCAAGGGGCTCTTTCACGCCACCACCTGCCGCACGGCCGGATTCAACACGGTCGACTATGCATCGCTCACCAATGCCACGCTCTTCCTCACGATCATTCTCATGGCGATCGGGGCCGGCCCCTGCTCGACGGGCGGTGGCTTCAAGGTGAGCACGTTCATGACGCTCGCCATCCGCGCCTGGGCGAGCTTCCGTGGGCAGCGGCAGGCCAACTTCGGCCGCCGCACGATCCCCGAGGTGGCGGTGAAGCGGGCCACGGCAACGGCGCTGCTCTTCGCCACCGTCGGCATCGCCGCGCTGGTGAGCCTGCTGGTGGTCGAGGCCGACAACGGCATCTCCAGCCGGCCCCGCTGGTTTCTTGAGGCTCTCTTCGAATGCATCTCGGCTCTCGGCACGGTCGGCCTCTCCACAGGCATCACGCCCAGCCTGTCCGAGCCGGGCAAGCTCGTGATCATCGCACTCATGCTGATCGGCCGACTGGGGCCGATCGGTGCCGCCGCCGCCTTGTCGCGGGAACAGACCACCTACCAGCTCGCCTACCCCGAGGAGGAGCCGCTGATCGGCTGAGATTCCTATGGCTGCAAAGAAGAAGTTCATCATGCTCGGCATGGGCTCGTTTGGCTCGGCCCTCGCCAAGCGGCTCGCCGACAACGGCTGCCATGTGACGGGCGTCGACCAGCGACGGGACCGGCTCGAACTCCTCAAGAACGACATCACCGAGGCGGTTATCGGCGATGCGACCGACCGCGAAGTGTTGGAGAATCTTCCCATCCGCGACGCCACGACAGTGTTTATCTCGCTCGGCGAAACAATCGCCCGTTCCCTGCTGGCCACGCTCCATGTAAAGGAGCTCGGCGCCCGGAATGTGATCGTGAAGGGCGTGACCCAGGAGCACGGCAAGATTCTCAAGCATCTCGGAGCCGATCGCGTCGTCTTTCCGGAGGAGGAGGTGGCCCGCGAACTGGCCGACCGCGAAACCTGGCCCAACGTGCTCGACTACCTGCCCATCGATCCTGAATACAGCGTGGCCGAGATCACGGTGCCGACCTCGCTCTCGGGCAAGACGCTGGCCGAGGCCAATCTCCGCAGCCGGATCGGCGTGCATGTGATGGGGATCAAGGATCCGATGTCGACGAAGCTGACGATGTTTCCCGATGGCCGCACGATGCTGCTCGACGAGCAGGCCCTGCTCGTGGTGGGGCGGGAGAACGAGCTGGCGGCGTTGCGGGAAATGGCGTGAGGCTCGGGGTTGCCCGTGCCATCTCGCCGGACGCTCGCTACAGGCATCCTGCCTTCCGCTCGCTCGGAGGAAACCTCGCTTCGCCATCCTGGCTGCGCTCGGTTTCCT
>CAYZFV010000301.1:0-5420 GCA_964477765.1 uncultured Candidatus Kuenenia sp. | reverse complement strand
GCTTGCCCACCAGCCGGCGCCGTCGCGGGCCACCGGGCTTGCGCCCGGTGCTTCTTGTGGGTGGTGGCATGGGATTTGCCGAGTGAGAGGGGAACTGGATTTCACGACCCCTTCGGAGTTTGCCCCCTGATGAGATGTGCCCACCACCGTCGTTCCGCGGCCGACGCATTTACCCTGGTCGAGTTGCTCGTCGTGATCGCGATCATCGGTGTGCTGATCGGCCTGTTGCTGCCGGCCGTGCAGGCGGCGCGGGAGGCGGCGCGGCGGGTGGCCTGCCTGGGCAACGTGCGTCAGCTGGGGCTGGCGATCCACAACTACGAAAGTGCCCGGCGGCATTTTCCGCCGCAGATGCGGCACGAGCCAGGCACCACCTTCGCCGGCAACAATGGCTCCTGGGGCGTTCATGGTCGCATCCTCAGCTTCATCGAGGAGGGAACGGCGGCGGTGAAGGTGAATCTCGAGGAGGCCTTCGATCAGGGAAGCAATGCCGCGTCGGGTGTGCCGACCGCCAAGATTCCGGTGTTTCTCTGCCCGAGCGAGCAACACAATACCGTGCGGATCAAGAGCGGCGCCCCGTTCACGTATCCCCACACCTACGGCTTCAACTGTGGCACCTGGTTTGTCTACGACCCGGCCACCGGGGCTGGAGGGGATGGAGCCTTTCATCCCAATTCCCGGCTCCGCGCGGCGTCCTTTGCGGACGGGCTCAGCAAGACCCTCTGCGTAGCCGAGGTGAAGGCGTTTACTCCCTACGTTCGCAACACGTCCGAGCCGGCGGTCGCTCCTCCCGCCAGTGCGGCGGAGATCGCCGGCTTTGCGAGCGGCGGCAGCCTGAAGCTTGGCACGACGCTGCACGACAACACGGGGCATACCGAGTGGCCCGATGGGCGCGTGCATCACACCGGCTTCACGACAGCGTTTCGTCCGAACACAGCCGTGCCGTTTTCATCCGGCGGGCAGGAGTATGACATCGACTACAACAGTCGGCAGGAGGGGAACAGCGCGACGGTGAAGACGTTTGCCGCGATCACGTCGCGGAGCTACCACAATGGCGTGGTGAGCGTGGCGATGATGGACGGCTCAACCCGCACCGTTGCCGACGCGATCGACCCATCCCTGTGGCGGGCGCTCGGAACCCGCGCCGGGGGCGAGGCGGCGAGTGAGTAGCGCGGTCGGGTATCGTTTTGCAACGCCGTAGGGAGACGAGGGCCGGCGCGATGTCGTGACAGGGATCTTGCCCGTCAATGCATCGCCTGAGCAATTGCCGCCGGCGATCCGGCTATTCGTAGTCCCACTTGGTGATCCAAGGGTCGGCGAATTCCTTCTGGAGCGCCTTGAGCTTGTGCTGGTACTGCAGCAGCGTGGCGGCGTGGGCCGGGTCGCCAGCCAGGTTTCGCGACTCGTCGGGATCGCTGGCGATGTGGTAGAGCTCGAACCTGGGGCGGTGGATGTAGTCGGTCACGGTCTTACGGCCATACGGCGCGTCGAGGCTTCGTTGAAACTGTGCCTGCCAACTGCTGGCTGTCCAGAGGTCGGAGGCAAACGGGTAGGGGAGCGGGTGGGCGATGTTCCAGATCAGCTTCCACTCGTGATCCCGCACCGCCCGCATCGGGTAGTACATCTGGATCTCGTGGAACGTGTGCGAGGCAAAGTGGGCATCACGAATCTCGATGGCTGGATCAGCGAGAAGCGGGAGCCACGACCGGCCGTGATAGGCTGCGAGCCCGCCGCGTGGCCCGTGGTTTTCGCGGTTCGCGTAGGGTTTGTCGTTCCAGTACGCCTGTGGCTCAATCCAGTGCTT
This sequence comes from uncultured Candidatus Kuenenia sp., assembly GCA_964477765.1. Classification (GTDB taxonomy): domain Bacteria; phylum Planctomycetota; class Planctomycetia; order Pirellulales; family UBA1268; genus CACORA01. Next base: position 3,619 of record CAYZFV010000301.1, on the reverse strand, counting down.
GGGCCGCTGCTTGTCATGATCGAACGCACCGGCGAAGTCGAGGAGCGAAGGCGTGATGTCGGTGTGGCTGACCAGGCTCTTCGTGCGCGTGCCCCGTAACGCTGTGTAGGGATCACGCACAACGAACGGGACCCGCAGCCCAGGCTCATAAACCGTCGTCTTGCCGCCCGGGAACGCCATGCCATGGTCGCTCGTGAAGAGAATCAGGGTTTTGTCGAAGAGGCCGGCCTTCTTGAGGATGTCGACGAGTCGGGCGAGGCCCTGATCGATCCGGGCACACGATTGGTAATACTGGGCCAGTTCGCTGCGGGTCTCCGGCGTGTCGGGCAGGAAGGCCGGCACAGGCACGTCGGCGGGATCGAAGAAGATCTCTTGCACGCCATCGTGGCTGCCCCGATCGGGCTTGTTGCCAAAAAGGTCGGGCTTGAGATCGAGTGGCGAGGTTTGATCAATACCGCCGCCCCGATGCGGATCACCGGTGGCGAAGTAGAGGAAGAAGGGCTGGTCGCTCTCGGCTTCGATCAGCTCTCGGCAGGCCTCGGCCATCTGCACGGCGTTGCGGGCGTTGCCCTTGAGCACCGTGTCGAAGTGATAGACCTCTTCCGGCGCCACGTGAAACTTGCCGATCCGCGCGGTGCGATAGCCGGCCCGGGCCAGCGCCCGCGGCAGCGAGAGGCTGACGACGTCATACCAACTCGCAAACTTGTGGAAGTCGTGCTGGTGGCCGTACTGGCCGTTGGCATGGTTGTGGAGACCCGACAGGATCACCGACCGGCTCGCCGAACAGCTGGCCGTGGTGGCGAAGGCGTTTTCAAAGAGCGTGCCATCGGCTGCCAGGGCATCGACCGCCGGCGTGACAGCCACCCGGTCGCCATAGCAGCCGAGTGTCGGCGATTCATCATCGGTAATAAACACCACGATGTTTCGTTCGGCCGCCTGAGCCGACCATTGCGCGGTGCTGCTGATGACAGCCGCCGCCGCCACGACTCGCCACACCAAGCACCGTTGGTCCATCGTTCTCAATGCTCCTTCGCGGAATCAATTACGGGCGAATTGACACGCCAAGTGCCTCACCCAACAGAATCCAGTCGCGATGCCCCGCTTCCACGACCCACCTGAGCACACTCAAATCCATCTCTTCGTATTGATGCACCGCCACATTGCGGAAGCCGACCATGCCCCGGAGCGACGTCGACGGCCGCCTTGTTGAGCAGAATGTCGTCAGGCGGCGTAGGCACGAAGCACCTCCCGGCGGGCTTCCTGGAGGGTGGCGTACATCGAGAGCACATACATCGCGAATGTCGCCGTGACGGTATGGTCCCGCTCGGCGATGAGCCGGCCGCGAGTGATTGCCTCCTTCGCGTAGACGAGGTTGCTGGTGTCGAGAAGGCCGAGATCGACGGGGCGGCCGAAGATTGTGCCCAACGTCGCCATCAGGTCCAGGCGATCCTCGACAGAGAGATCACTGGATCGGCGGAGGAGGATCGCGATATCGACATCGCTGTCACGGCGCAGCCGACCCTCGACAGCCGATCCGAGGAGGTAGGCAGCCTCCACGGCAGGGTGGCTGAGAAGAAGCTGACGTGCCTGCTGGAGGGCGTCGTGATGAAGTGATTCAGTCGCCATTGAATACCAGGAGAAGACACAGTGACATGGTCCTCCCCAAGTCTACACAGCCTTGGCGTCAGGCGAGCCAGTCGGTGATGACCTTGCCGTGGACGTCGGTGAGGCGGAAGTCGCGGCCGCTGTGGCGGAAGGTGAGCCGCGTGTGGTCGAGGCCGAGGAGATGGAGCATCGTGGCCTGGAGATCGTGTACGTGCACCGGCTTCTCCACCGCCTTGAACCCGAATTCGTCGGTGGCCCCATGCACCGTGCCCCCCTTCACGCCGCCGCCGGCAAGCCAGACCGTGAAGCCGTGATGGTTGTGGTCGCGGCCGGTGGCCGATTTCGTGCCGGCATCGTTGGGCAGCTCCACCGTGGGCGTGCGGCCGAACTCGCCTCCCCAGAGCACGAGCGTGGAGTCGAGCAGGCCGAGGCCAACGAGGTCGTCGAGGAGGGCGCCGATGGGGGCGTCGCTTTCGCTCGCGAGCCGCCGATGGTTTTTCTCGATCTGGTCGTGACTGTCCCACGGCTGGCTCTGGCCGTGCCAGACCTGCACATACCGCACGCCCCGCTCGACGAGCCGCCGCGCGATGAGCATCTGCCGGCCATGTGGCGTGTCGCCGTAGCGGTCGAGCACGTGCTGCGGCTCACGAGAAACGTCAAACGCCTCGCTCGCCTCAAACTGCATCCGCCACGCGAGCTCCATCGAGGCCAGCCGCGCCTCGAGCGCGGGGTCGTGCTGTCGCGCGGCGAGGTGCTGCCGGTCGAGGCCGGCGGTGAGATCGACCTGCCGTCGCTGCACATCGGCCGCCAGGAGTGGATGACGCACGTACTCCACGAGGTCTTCCACCCGCTTCTTTTTCGTATCGACGTAGGTGCCCTGGAAGACACCCGGCAGAAACGCGCTCCGCCAGTTTTCGGTGCCCTTGATCGGATAGCCGCCGGGGCACATCGCCACGAAGCCGGGCAGGTTTTGGTTTTCGGTGCCGAGGCCGTAGGTCACCCAGGCACCGGCCGATGGCCGCACGAGGCGGGCGTCGCCGCAGTTCATGAGCATCAGCGACGGCTCGTGGTTGGGCACGTCGGCATGCATCGACCGCACGACGAGCAGCCGATCCGCATGGCGGGCCACCGAGGGAAAGAGTTCGCTCACTTCGAGGCCGCTTTCGCCATGGCGGCTGAAGGCAAACGGAGACGGGAAGGCGGCGCCGGTGCGACGCTCCGTCTTGAGCGCGCCGGGGATTTCGCGGCCGGCATACTCGGCAAGCTTGGGCTTGGGATCGAAGGTGTCGAGGTGGCTGGGTCCGCCGTTGGCGAAGATGTGGATCACCGCGCGAGCCTTGGGGGCAAAGTGCGGTGTCCGTGGGGCGAGCGTCGAAGGCACGACCGGACTGGTCACGACCGACGCCTCACCACGGGCTTCGGCGTCGAGCATGCCGCCGGCCGCGAGCCAGCCGAGGCCGAGGCCTGAGCGGGCGAGCAGATCGCGACGGGAAAGGGGAGGGGGGGCGTGGTGCATGGCTGCTGAGGGGATGTCGAGAGAAAGCGTTAGTCGATGAATTGAAATTCTGCCGTGCCAAGGAGGGCCTGGGCGAGCCGCTCCCATGGTCCGAAGCCCTCGACCACCTGCTCCGCGCGGGCCTCGGCAAGCCAGGTGTGGGCGAGCGAGCGTTCGGCGTCGGTCGGGCTGCGGGAGAGGGCGTCGCGCCAGAGGATGGTGATCCGGAGATCGTCAGCAGTTTCATCGCCGACTTCAACAGCGGATCGGGCAGCGAGTTTCTTGGCCGCCTCGACCACCAGCGGCGCGTTGAATACGGCGAGCCCCTGCTGCGGCACGGTCGTGCGGCTGCGGACATGCACGGCCGTGTCGGGGTTCGCGATGTCGAACGTGCGAAGGAGGCCCGGCACGTCTTGGCGGTCGAGCCGGGAATAGATGGTGCGGGCGTTCATGGTCTTCGTATCGAGCGGGTCGATGCCGGGGCCGCCCGACCTGCTGCGGTCGAGCGTGCCGGCGGCC
>CAYZFV010000300.1:0-8004 GCA_964477765.1 uncultured Candidatus Kuenenia sp. | reverse complement strand
GGCCGCAGCCCTGGTGGCTGCCAACCAACAAGCCCCGGGCGCAAGCCTGGTGGCTGCGTGTAGAGAAGAGCTTGCGCCGGGCGGCTACCCGCGGAGCCTATCCGCCTGGCGGCGGATCGCCCGCAGCTCATCGCGATCCTTGCGGCCGAGATTCTTCAGCTGCATCGTCATCCGCGGATTTTTCGCCAGCAACTTTTCGTGTCGGGCCAGAAAGTCCCAATAGAGCGTGGTGAAGGGACAGGCATCCGGCCCCGACGCCACCTTCGGCTTGAACCGGCACCCCCGACAGGCGTTGCTCATCCGATCGATGTAGGCACCGGTGGCGCAGTACGGCTTCGACGCCATCACGCCACCGTCGGCAAACTGGCTCATGCCGAGCGTGTTCGGCAGCTCCACCCATTCCACGGCGTCGACATACACCGCCAGATACCACTCATGCACCTGCTGCGGCTTCACGCCGAGCAGCAACGCAAAGAGCCCCGTCACCATCAGCCGCTGAATGTGGTGGGCATAGCCGTAACGAAGCGTCTGCCCGAGGGCGTCTTTCAGGCAGTTCATCTCCGTCGCCGCCGTCCAGTACCAATCGGGCAGCGGCACGTCGGCGCCGAGGGCGTTGCGGTCGATGTAGTCGGGCATGAAATGCCAATAGACGCCGCGGACATACTCCCGCCAGCCGATCACCTGGCGAATGAAGCCCTCCGTCGCCTCCAGCGGCGCCTTGCCGGCCCGCCAGAGTTTTTCGGCACCGCGGACCACGTCCCGCGGGTCGAGGAGCTTCATGTTCATCGCCTGTGAGAGCCGCGAGTGGTAGAGCCACGGCTCGCCGGTCCACATCGCGTCTTGGTACTGGCCGAAATTCGCCAGACGATGCGCGAGAAAATCATCGAGGGCTTTGCGGGCATCGGCGGGCGTCACGGGCCAGTCGAAGTCGTCGAGGCAGCCGGGGTGGGCCGCAAACCGCGTGTTGACCAGGTCGATCACGCCGCGGGTGATGGCGTCGGGTGGAAACCGACGCGGGGCGGGCAACGTGCCGGGGCCGGTCTTGGGAAACGCACCGCGATTTTCGGCGTCGTAGTTCCACGCACCGCCGGCCGGCTCGCCATCCTCCATGAGCACGCCAAACTTCTCCCGCAGTGGCCGGTAGAAGTATTCGAGCCGCAACTGTTTGCGGCCCGTGGCGTGGGCTGCAAACTCCTCCCGCGAACAGAAGAAATGCCGGTCGGGGCGGATCTCGAGCGGGATGCCGGCCTGCGCGGCCGCCGCCTTGAGCGCTTCCTGCACCCGCCACTCACCCGGCTCGACGATGATGAGTCGCTCCGGACGTTGCCCTGCCTTGGCGGCCCGTGCGAGGCTGGCCTCAAGGGCGGCGGCCAGCGTGGCCGGCTCCCTGGCAGCAGGCTTCGCCTTGAGCTCGGTGTAGTCGATGTCGATCCGCTCCTTCAGGAGCCCGTCGCGAAAGTGCCGCATCGCGGCGAGGAAGACGGCGATTCGTGCCTTGTGGGTCCAGACGTGGGTCGACTCCTCAGCCACCTCCGCCATCCAGACGCCGTCACGCCGCCGGTCAAACCCGTCGAAGGCCGCACTCGCGCGGTCAAGCTGGTCGCCCAGAACGAGGATCACGTGTCGCGGCATGCCCTGAGCATACCGCCGGATCAGTTGGTGAGAATCACCCGGATCGCAGCCTCGGGCAGACTGCCTTCATCAGCAAACCGATATCCGGCGCCCCCTTGGAAATTCAGGCAGTGATTGATCTGCCAATGGAACTGCGGAAGGAGGAGCAGGGCGGCAGGGCCGGTGAACTGCTGCTGGTAGTTGGATTCCATTCCGAGAACCAGGTCATCGGACACGTCGGCAAAGAGGCTGATGTTTTGCAGGTACTCCGTGGCTTGAAAGCCCCGCCCGCCAAACTCTTGGCGGCCACCGAACATGCCCATCGCGCTCCAGGTGCGATTCCATCGCCACCCGGCCACCCACAGGCCGGCCAGCGTGGTCGTGCCACTGTCAAAGTCGGACAGCCCGATCGCCTGCCAGCCGTGGATGAAATGGTCGTCAAACCCGGTGCCGAGCATCCGCTGGTGGGCGACCTTCGCCGCCTCGAAGCGATCCTCAATGAAGGGAAACTCGGCTTCCCACGTCACGCCATCGCGGGGGCACCACTCGAACTCGGGTGCCCATTCAATGCCCTGCGTCTTTCCTGGCAGTGGCACCGCACCAATCGCGTCGGGGAGTCCTGCAGCGCCTGCGGGTCCGCGTTTCATGGGAAAGATCGCCAACACGTTGGCCTCGAACTGCCCCTGGAGCGCGTTTAGCGGTCGCACGAGATCAAACACCATCGGCTCAGGAATCACCGGCCCGGGGCCATGGTCATGATCGTGGCCGTGCGACTTCCTCCGCTTTTTCTGCAGGTCTACCAGGCGGAGCGGTGCGATCACCTCGTCATGGTCGTAGTCGAAAATATCTGACCGTTCGAAGCAGTAATCGGCCCAGTCGATGGCTTTGGCCACGAGGGCGGTCGTGGCGAGGATCGACCACGTGATCAGGAATGCGAGACCGCGACACTGCATAAGTCGCGAAATACATGCTTCGGGCGGGCGCGTCAAGACTGTCTGCTAGGCTGACGTCCACCGCGGAGGTTTGCTTGTGCCCACAATCGCCGTCTATGACACAAAGCCCTACGATCGCGAATTCATGATGGCCGCGGCCGAGGCCGGCCAGGTGGACTGGGTATTTCATGAGTTTCGCCTCTCTGCCGAAACTGCCGCTACGGCCCGAGGGGCCACGGTGGTCTGCGGCTTTGTGAACGACCGGATCGATCGTGGCTGTCTGGAGACCTTGGCGGACGCCGGGATCCGGCATGTCGCCCTGCGGTGTGCCGGCTTCAATAATGTCGACCTTGATGCGGCGCGGGAGCTCGGGATCGCGGTGACGCGGGTGCCGGCCTATTCCCCGCACGCCGTTGCCGAGCACACGGTGGCCCTCGCGCTGACGCTCAATCGCCGCATCCATCGCGCCTGGAACCGCGTCCGCGAACTCAATTTTTCCCTCAACGGGCTCGTCGGCTTCGACCTGCATGGCAAGACATGCGGGATTGTCGGCACCGGACGAATCGGCCGCGTGACGGCGGAGATCTTCCGCGGCTTTGGCATGCGGGTGGTCGCCCACGACCCCTTCCCGATGGTCGACTGGGCCGCGGACAACAGCATCGAATACATGCCCCTGGCCGACCTGCTCGCGACGAGCGACATCGTCTCCCTGCACCTGCCGCTCACGCCGCAGACGCATCATCTGTTCAACGCCGAATCGGTGCGGCAGCTCAAGCCGGGAGCGATGCTCGTGAATACCAGCCGCGGCAAACTGATCGACACGACCGCGGTCATCGACGCCTTGAAGCAGGGCCGGCTCGGCGGGCTGGCCATCGACGTCTACGAGGAAGAGGAGGGCGTGTTTTTCGAAGACCTGTCGGGACAGGTGCTCCAGGACGATGAGCTCTCCCGGCTGCTGACATTTCCCAACGTGCTGATCACGGCACACCAGGCGTTTCTGACCCGGGAGGCTCTGGGCGAGATTGCCCGAGTGACCGTGGAAAACGTTGTTCGCCAGAGCCGCGGCGAACCCTTCCTGCCGGGAACCCTTCTCGAATAGCCCACAGTTTTAGCGACTTTTAAGGGCTGTTACGGCCAGTGCGGTTGTGCGGTTTGTTCTTGAGAGCGGGCCGACATCGGCCTGCTTCCGTCCGACGGAAAGGTGCCAGCCATCTTTCGCCGCTTTCTTTTCAGTATTGTTCGTTGTTTGACAGGAGGGTTTTGTGATCGCACATGCACAGCCGCTAGCCCGACGTCCCGCCAAATCCCGGTCGACGGCTCCTGCCAAACGCCCCCTGTCTGCGAAGGCCAAGGCTCGCCATGCCGAAATTCTGCAGGAGCGGCGGCAGCAACTCTTTACACGGGAGATCGGCTACATTCCCTGTCGGCAGTTTTTGAAGGCTGACGCCGAGCGGCTCGCCAGCGACCCCCCTGCTGATTCGGCCCGTCCTCTCGGTTCGTCGACCGATACCGCGCCGTCGGGCCTCACGCCCTATCTCGCCAGCCTCTACCAGACCCGGCTGCTCACGAAAGATGAGGAGCAGTTTTACTTTCGGCGGATGAACTGGCTGAAATTTCGGGCCGCCACCACACGGGGGCGACTCGACAAGAAGCGGGCGACGCTCCGTCAGATCGAGCAGATCGAGGGCTGGTTGACCGAGGCCGAGACGGTGAAGGCGATCCTGATCACGTCCAACCTGCGACTGGTGGTGTCGATCGCCAAGAAGTTTGTGGACATGAACAACTTGTTCGAGGAACTCGTGAGCGAGGGCAATGTGGCCCTCATGCGGGCGGTTGAAAAATTCAATTTTGCCCTCGGCAACCGGTTCAGCACCTACGCGACCTACGCTATCCAGCGGCATTTTTTCCGCGTTTCGCAAAAGTCGCGGCAACTGCGAACGCGGTTCGTGCCGACGGAGGAGTCGCTCAAGGATCGGGCCGAACAGCTTTCGCCTCACGAGTATTGCTCGACCGAGCAGATCGCCGAACTGAAGCAACTGTTTCAAAAGTTCCTCAGCGGTCTCGAGCCGCGAGAGAAGCAGATCGTGGTGGCCCGCTTCGGTTTCGACGGCAAGCCACCCCGGACGTTCCGTGAACTGGGCACCGAGATGGGTGTCTGCAAGGAGCGGATCCGGCAGATCCAGACCCGGGCCATGGACAAGCTCCGTGAAATGGCGGCCGAAGTGAGGCTGGAGCAAACGGTTGACAACTGGCTGTAGTGTGAGCGAACGCGTGCTTATCCTGGGCGGCGGCGGTGGCATCGGTTCGGCCGTGGCCCGGCTGATCGTGGCCCGTGGCGGCCGCGTCTATCTCGCCGGTCGCGACACGGCGCGACTCGAAGCTGTGGCCGGAGAACTGGCCATGCCCTGGGGCACCGTCGAGGCGACCGATCCCGACGCCATCGACGCCATAGCCGATGGAGCCGCGACGGAGCTCGGCGGGCTCACGGGCATCACCAACTGCGTGGGCTCGATCCTCCTCAAGCCCGCCCACCTCACGAGCACCGCCGACTGGTCCACCACGCTGGCGACGAATCTCAACAGTGCCTTCGGCTGCGTGCGGGCTGCGGGCCGGCTCTTGAAGACCGGCGGCGGCTCGGTGGTGCTCGTATCGAGCGCCGCGGCTCGCATCGGCCTGCCCAACCACGAGGCGATCGCGGCGGCGAAGGCGGGTATCATCGGGCTCGTCCTCGCGGCCGCCGCCACGTATGCCCGCCAGAAAATCCGCTTCAATGCCGTCGCCCCCGGGCTCACTCGCACACCGCTGGCCGCCGGGCTCGTGGCCAGCGAACTCGCGGAGAAGGCCTCGGTGGCGATGCACCCGCTCGGCCGCCTCGGTGAGCCGGAGGATGTGGCCCGCGCCATCGCGTGGTTGCTCGACCCGCAGCAAAACTGGGTGACTGCCCAGGTGATCGGCGTCGACGGCGGCCTGGCCGACGTGAAAGGCCGCCCCGGTTAGCCGACTTGCCGGGAAAAATGTCGTCCATGGACGTCTTCCGTGTTTGGGCGTGCTTCTGAAATCGGGGAGGTGAAGGGCTGCCTATGCTCCGAGAGCCGGCCTTGGCAGCAAGCGGAGGCATGGATGCCGAGAGCGCAGCTGGCAGGGAGTGAGCGGAGGGCACGATGCCCTCCGCGAACGTCCGGCGACGGAGCATGGGCAGCCCTTCACCGGCACCAACCTGCACGCCCCAAAAAGCATCCTGTAGACTTCGCCCCAATGCCCGAACGCACCACGCTCATCGTGAACCTCGCCGCCACCGCCTTCATGGCGGGGGTGATCTGGTATGTGCAGCTCGTCCACTATCCGCTCATGGCCGGCTGGCCTCATGACGATTTCGCGGCCTGGGAAGAGCGGCATCGGCAGCGGACGGGCATGGTGGTGATTCCCGCGATGCTCGTGGAAAGCATCACCGCGGCGATCCTCCTTTGGCGGCGGCCGGAGGGCGTGCCGGCGTGGCTGGTGTGGCTGGCGTTTGGCGTGCTCCTCGCGGTTCACGCCAGCACGTTTCTGGTGCAGGTGCCGCTGCACGAGCGGCTCTCGGCCGGCTGGGATGCCGCCGCCCACCAGCGGCTCGTGGCGAGCAACTGGGTGCGAACGGTTTTGTGGACGGCCCGGGCGGTGCTTGTGGCCGCGATGCTGGCCGCCGCCAATCGGCGGTTTGTGGCCGGCTGAACACGCCTTGCGATGCCGCTGCAGGCCCCCTATCTTCCCGCCCTCCGCGGACCGCGGACGATTCTCCTGGAGACTCTTTCGATGGCGATCACCCTCACGGCGCTGGCGACGCATGTCGATGGCACGCCGACCGGCGATACGACCCGGCAGCTGACCGGCGCCGCCACGCTCGAACTCGCCGGCCCCACCGAGATCACGCTCGTCGACACGGCCGACAAGCTGCATCTGCTTGCCAAGAGCAAGGCGGCCGCGGCGATCGTGCCGGCGGGATCCGGGCCGCTCGATCGACCCACGATCGAAGTGGCCGATGTGCATGCCGCCTTCGCGGCCACGATCACCCACTTCCGACCACCGCGGACCAAGGCCCGCACGGGCGTGAGCCCCCAGGCTGCGATCGATCCCTCCGCCCGGCTGGCGGGGGACGTCGAGATTCATCCGCTCGCATCGGTCGGACCCGACGTGGAGATCGGCCCCGGTGCCACGATCCACTCCGGCGCCCGCATCATGGCCGGCTGCCGGATCGGCGCCGGCACCGAGATCTATCCCAATGCCGTGCTCTATCCCAACACGGTCGTGGGGCAGCGGTGCATCATCCACTCCGGGGCCGTGCTCGGCGCCCATGGCTTCGGCTACAAGGTGAGCGGCGATGCCTACGCGCTCTCGGCCCAGCTCGGCTGGGTCGAAGTGCGCGACGACGTCGAGATCGGTGCCAACACCACGATCGACCGCGGCACCTACGGGCCGACGGTGATCGGCCGTGGCACGAAGATCGACAACCTCGTGATGATCGCCCACAACTGCCAGATCGGCGCCACCAACATGATCTGTTCGCAGGTGGGCGTGGCGGGCAGCACGAGCACCGGTAGCTGGGTGGTGATGGCCGGGCAGTGCGGCGTGCGGGATCACGTGCACATCGGCGACGGTGCCGTGCTCGGGGCCCGCTCCGGCGTGTCGAACGACGTGGCCGCCGGGATCACCGTGCTCGGCGAGCCGGCGATCGAGCTTCGTGAACGCAAGCTGCAGCTGGCGACGATGACAAAACTTCCCGAGATGCGGAAAGACCTGAAGAAGCTCACCGCCCGCATCGAGGCCCTCGAGCAGGCCACCGCGCCGTCGCCCACGTGTCACGGCCGCGCGGGAGCCGCGGAGGCGGCATGATGACGGCATCAGGTGCACGACCGCAGACGCTCGATGGTGAGATCGTCGGCATCCTCGCCGGCTGGGGCCGGTATCCGGTGGCCGTGGCCGAGGCGGTCCGTCGCCGCGGTGGCCGCACCGCGATCCTCTCGATCCGCGACCATGCCGATGCGGCGCTGGAAACCCTGGCCGACGAGCATGGCTTCGTGGGCGTGGCCGAGATCGGCAAGGCGATCGACTTCTTCAAGCGGTCCGGCTGCGGCCGGGCGACGATGGCCGGCAAGATCCACAAGACAAAGCTTTTCACCAAGCAGGCTTGGCGACACAATCTGCCCGACTTGACCGGGCTGAAAACATTCTGGCCCCACTTCGTCTCGCGCCGCCGCGACAACCGCGACGACTCGCTGTTGGTCGCGATCACCAACGCCTTCGATGCCAGCGGCGTGCGGATCGTGCCCGCCACCGATCTGGCCCCGGAGCTGCTCGCCTCGGGCGGCATGCTTGCCGGCGGGCGGCCGCTCACGAAGGGCCAGCTGGCCGATGTCGCCTTTGGATGGCGGCTGGCCAAGGAACTCGGCCGGCTCGACATCGGCCAAACGGTGGTCGTGAAGAA
>CAYZFV010000299.1:0-6215 GCA_964477765.1 uncultured Candidatus Kuenenia sp. | reverse complement strand
AATATCCGGCCCATTCGCCCTGTGCCTTGAGCATAAACCGCGTCTCGATCCAGCGGCGGGGGGGCGGGGCGCCTTCCACCTCGTCGATCGCAAACGACTTCACGAGCACCGTGCCATCGGGAAAGTTCCAGCCGCGCCCATTGGTCCCGCCGATCGTGGCGGGCACGCCCTCGCCCGCCTTGGTCGTGGCGGGCGGCAGGGCGAAAAAGCGGGCCTTGAACGTGCCGTCGCTCCAGAGTGGAGACGCAGGCTCGTAGGGCACGACGCCCTCGACCATGCGGTGCCGCGAGACGTCGGCAAACAGGCCGCTCTCCGACAGGCTGCGGGGAAACGGCGGCTGATCGGCACTCACCGGCGGCGTGGGGACGAGCCGGTAAAAGGCTCCGTTGTCGCCGGGCTGGTGGTCGCAGATCAGCAGTTCGCCGCGCGAATCGAGGCCGAAGCCGGTGATGTTGAGCGGCGTGTCGGCGATGAGTTCGTGCCACGTCACCCGCGAGCCGTCATGCCGGATGCCCCAGATGCGGCCGGTGGAGTAGTCGCCGTAGAGGTAGGCGCCGCGGAGTTCGGGCAGGGCGGAGCCGGTGTAGACGAGGCCGCCGGTCATCGAGCGGGCTTCGGCATGGGCATGCTCGGCGACCGGCTTCGAGATGGGCGTCGGCCCCGGGGGCAGATCGCGATTGAAGGGGTGCGAGCCTTCGACGATGCTCCAGCCGTAGTTGGCGCCGCGTTCGATCAGGTAGATCTGCTCCCAGAGATCCTGGCCCTGGTTGGCGACCCAAAGCTGTCCGCTGGTGGCATCAAACGAGAGCCGCCAGGGCTGCCGCATCCCGTAGGCCCACGTCTCCGGCCGGGCACCTTCGACCGTGGCGATCAGGCTCCCGGCATCGAAAAATGGATTGTCTTTGGGCACGGAGTAGTGCCGGCCGTCATTCGGCGTCTCCTCGTCGGGATGGTCTGGATCGATGCGAAGAATCTTGGACCGAAGTGTCGTGAGATCCTGGCCGACGCGATCCTCATCGGAGTCGCTCGTGCCGTCGCCGCTGCCGACGTAGAGCATGCCATCGGGGCCGAAGGCCATGTCGCCGCCATTGTGGCCGTTGGAATCCCATTCGATGATCACCGTCGCCGAATCCCGGTGAAACGTGTAGGGCGGCTCGCGGTCGATCACATATCGTGTCACACGGGTGCGTTTGCGGCCATCCTCGGGCATGCGGCCGTCGGGGCTCTTCAGGCCGTTGGAGCCGATAAACACGTAGCCGTTGTCGGCAAACTGCGGATGAAACGTGATCGCGTAATGCATGGTCGTATCGTCGGCCGGGATGAGCACCTCCGGCTCAAACAACGCCTGATCGTCCGAAACCAGGTCGTCCTGCATCCGCATCACGGTCGATGGCCGATAGGCCCAGGGCTCGGTACTAAAGATGAGCCGATCGCTGCCCGGCTGGTGGGCCACGGCGATCAACCCGGAGGGCCGGGCCTGCGGGTGCGCCCGCCCGATGCGGTAGGGGAGCGGTGGCTCGGGAGAGCCGACCACCTTCGAGGTCGTCACCGGCACGATCTTCGGGATCCCAAAGGGCCGCGACGCGGTGGCGGCGTCTTTGACGAAGCGAATCGGGGCGTAGCGTTCGTGGGTGTGAAAGTCGGCGAATTCCTTCGCATCGAGGGGCGCCGAGGTGGATAGCTCGGGCCGCTCGTGGGAGATGTCATGGTCGTAGCGGCAGAGGGCAAACCGCCACTCGTCGTCGGGCTCGGGGCGGCCGCCGGTGCGGGCGAGGCTGGTCCAGGGGATTTTCATTTCTACCGACCAGCCTTCGTCGCGATCGGCGTAGTCGTTGAGCGTGCCACGGAGTTTCACGGCCGACACGAGGCCAAACTCGCCGTCCTTCTTGAACCGGCGGACGTGGCCACGACGAGGCAGAAAGAGGTCAAACTGCGTGTTCTTGGCATTCACATGGAATTCGTAGTAGGCCGGCTTCTCGACCGACGGCTTGAGGAACACCTCGAAGACATCGTTGTCCCACGTGTTGCCGTCGTGCTCTTCGACGTCGGCATAGAGATCGCCGTCGTCCATGTCGGCGGCGATGTAGAGGTGCTCGCGATCCCAGAGCAGTTTCGCGCGGGTGGCGGTGCGGGCGGGCCGGGCGTCGGCTCCCAGCCAGGGGAGCGTGAAGGGGCCGACATCGACGGCATCCTGCCACGCCTCATCGTCGAGGCTGCCATCGATCGTGATCGGCTGTTCGGTAAACCGGCAGGCGTAAGAAGTGGAGGCGGTTGCGTTTGCGACCACTGCGATCGGGGCTGCCGGTGCGCGTTGGCTGGTTGCCGAACCTGTTGCCGTTGGAGGCACTGACGAACAGCGTGATCCGCAGCCCACCAAAGCCAACGTGATTGGTGCAATCACCGCGACTGTGACGCGAAGAGTGGAGCGACGCATGAGGGAAAGAATTGCTTGATGTGTGGCCTGCCGGAGAGTCCTCGAGTCGCGAGGTCTTCCACCGACCGTCATGCTAGACAGCACGATTGCAGCATAAAAGGTCACGGCGGCCGCTTTTTTTGAGCGTCTTATTGGCACCGTGGGATTCCGGGTGTTCGGGTAAGAGCATTCAAGGAGTGTTGTGTACGCCTTACATGCACGCTTCGAATATTCAAGTAATGAACTGCTCTCTACCGGTCTCACTTCCCGCGAGCCGCGCGGCCAGCGCCTCAAGCGGCACGCCCTTCGACTCCGGAACCATCGTGAGCACCCACACAAGCTGCAGCGCCATCATCCCGCAGAAGAAGGCGAACACAGCACTCGGCGCAAACTGTGTGACCAGTGATGGGAAGACGGTGGTCAGGAGCGCCGCCATCACCCAGTGGGTGGCGCAGCCGATTGCCTGCCCCGTAGCCCGGAAGCGATCGGGAAAGATCTCGGCGATAAACACCCAGATCACCGCCCCCTGGCCGACGGCATGGGCCGCGATGAAGCCAAACAGGCATGCCGGCACGATCGACGACACGCCGTTCGCAAACGCCCAGCTGCACAGGCCGAGCGAGATGATGTAGCCCAGCGACCCGATCACGAGCAGCGTGCGCCGACCAAGGCGGTCGATCAGCCACAGGCCAACGAATGTGAAGATGAGATTCGTGATCCCGATGCCGATCGACTGGAGCAGAGCTGCCTTCTCGCCCAGGCCCGCCATCTCGAAAATCCGCGGTGCGAAGTAGAGCACGGCATTGATCCCGGAGAGCTGATTGAATAGCGCGATCAGAAAGGCGAGCAGCAGCGGTCGGGATATGTCTCGCAGCGAGCCTCGCGATCCGTCGGCGCGACCGCTTGCGGCCACGATGCGGCCGGCCGTGGCGGTGAGCGTTTCAGGCGTGGCCGCGGGATCGATGATGGCGAGCGTTTCATGGGCCCGCAGCCGTCGGTCGTCGCCGCCCGCCAGGAGCAGCCACCGCGGGCTCTCGGGAATGGCAAAGCAGGCGGCTGTATAGATCACGGCTGGCATGGCCTCAGCCGCGAGCATCCACCGCCAGTCGTCGGGCACGCCCTCGAGCAGATAGTTGGAGAGGAACGCGGCGAGGATGCCGAAGACGATATTGAACTGAAACATCCCGGCCAGTCGTCCTCGGGCCCCGGGAGGTGAAATCTCCGAAATGTAGAGCGGGGCGGCGACCGTGGAGACCCCCACGCCGAGCCCGCCAATGAACCGGGCGACGATGAACGACCACACGTCGGTCGAGAGGCCGCTCCACACGGCGGAAAGAAAATAGAGCACACCGATCGAGATGAGCGTGGGCTTGCGGCCCCAGCGGTCGGTGGGCCAGCCGCCCAGCATCGAGCCGAGCACCGTGCCATAGAGGGCCGAGGCCATCGCCACCCCATGCAGCCCCGGGCTCAACTGCCACAGGTTTTGGATCGTCCGCTCGGCGCCCGAGATGACGACCGTGTCAAAACCGAAGAGAAAGCCGGCCAACGCCGATACGACCGACCAGATGATGATGTGGCGATTCATGCGCGTCCCCGCGCCTCGAATCCTTGCCCAGTCGCATCACTGTACCGGTCAGGATGAAACGCGAAAGGTCTCCACGGGCGGTCTGCGGGAGGGGCGGGAACGAACTTCGCCCCCTGCCGTGCCGATGGTCTGGTTGAGGGCCCGTATTGATGAGACACATCATGGCTCAGGCTCATCGGCAATCATTTGGAAAAGGCAGCTCCGAAATCCGCATCGGCGGGGCGAGCAACTACGGCGAGGGCTTCTTGCCCACGGCCTGCGGCGGCATTCCACTCCGGAGCAGCGGCGACCCGGCGCTCTATCTTTCAAACCCCCGCGGTATCGACCGGCAGGCGCATCGCGAGTCGCTCGACGCGCCGAACCGGAAACGGCTGCGCGGACTCAGCCCTATGAAATGCCCTACAAGCTTCAGCAGAGTGAGCCGGAGCTGATGTGTCTTGCCGACAAATCGAAGGAGCCCCTCGTCCGCTGCGGGATCGACGATCCCAACCAGGCGGGCTACGCTCGCAACTGCCTGCAAACGCGGCGGCTTCTGGACCGGGGCCTGCTTGACGACACGATCGTGATCTTGGAGGGCGAGTTTGGCCGCGCGCCGATGGTGCAGGGGGAAACGATGTCCGCGACCATCACAGCCCGGACATTCTCGATAAGGCTGGCCAGCGGGGAGATTGCGTGGATGCCGAGGGCCGTTGCGGCAGTGAGACAGAACTCTCGACGCCTACGATCAGGGGTGGTCATCCAACAAAATAGCCTTGAAATGAAAATGTTCTCCAGTAAGAAGTCATGGTCGTACGGGAAAAGGACAGCAGATGGCGCTGAGTGAGATCACCCCCGACGTTTTCTGCTGGCAAGACACCTGCAACGTGTGGGTGATCCGCGACGGTGCAGCCGCCGTCCTCATCGATCTCGGTGATGGCAGCGTGTTCGACGCCCTGCCCGAGATCGGCGTCGAACACGTGGAGTGGGTGCTCTTCACCCACCACCATCGCGAGCAGTGCCAGGGTTTTCCAAAGCTTGCCAACCATCCCGCGTGCCGCGGCCTGAAAATCGCCGCGCCGGCGGCCGAGCGGGACCTCTTCGAGAAGCCGCTCGACTTTCGCCAGCTCGTGCCGACGCTCTCCGATCGGTTCACCGTGCATGGGGCCAGTTTCGTCCGCCCGCCGATCGGGGCGATCCCGCTCGACCGTGTCTTCGACAAGATGGATACGTTTTCCTGGCGGGGCCGCGAACTGTGGTGCGCGGAAACCGCCGGCAACAGCCCCGGCTCGATGACCTATCTCCTGCGAGAGGGCGGGGCGGGGGACACCGCCGCCGGCTGGCTCGCCTTCAGCGGCGACCTGATGCTCGACGACGCCACGATGCATACGTGGTTTGACAGCGAGTGGGACTACGGCTTCTGAAAGGGGATCTACACGCTGGCCACCGCGGCCGCCTATCTCGCAGGCTTCGCGCCGCTCACGCTCCTGCCGGCCCACGGCCCGCCGATTCGCGACGCCGGGCCGCAGCTGGCGCGCTACCAGCAGAAGCTGCGGCGGCTCGAGAAGGTGATGAAGCGTGGCTGGGAGGTGTTTACCTTCGCCGGGTGCGATCAGGATCGGGTGTCGCGGCCGTCGGCGGCGCCGCACCTCTGGCAGGTGTCGCCCCATCTCTACAAGGTGCGGGGCCACGAATACTGGGTCAACTTCCACATGCTCGTCTCCGACGACGGGCATGCGTTGCTGAGCGACTGTGGCCTCTTCGATCGCACGCATCTCGATCGTGTGCTCGACGCGGCCCGCGAGCGTCTCGGCATCAAGGGCATCGACGCGATCCTCGTCACCCACATGCATGGCGATCATTTCCTCGATGCCGAGCATGTGCGGCTGACGCGGGGCTGCGAGATCTGGACGCATGAGCGGGTGGTCGATCTCTTGGAGCGGCCGCTTGACTACGACTACGACGCCATGATCCCGTCGTATCGGGAGCGGCCCACGGGCGACATTCAGCGAGTGAAGGTCGATCGCATTCTGGCCGATGGTGAGGTGGTTCATTGGCGGGGCCATACGCTCGCCTGCGACTGGATGCCGGGGCAGACGGAGTTTGCCTGCTGCGTGCATGGCGAAATCGACGGCCGGCGGGTGGCCTTCACGGGCGACAACATCTTCGGCTGGCCGGCCGACCCGGCCCAGCACGGCCACGAGGCGGTGGTGGCCCGCAACTCCTGCACGGTGGAGGATG
>CAYZFV010000298.1:0-5266 GCA_964477765.1 uncultured Candidatus Kuenenia sp. | reverse complement strand
ACGATCGCCCCGATCGGCTCCGGCGCGGCCTTGGGGGCCGCCTCGGCCTTGGCCACCGCCACCGCATCGACGCCCCCGGGCTTGACCACGGGCGTGGGCCGCGGCTTCTCCAGAGGAATGATCGCCAGCGCCGTGGCGTGCGACTCGTCGATGTAGTTTTCGAGTTCCTCCTCGATCTGCGGCGGCAGTTCACGGGAAGCATCGGGATGCCAGAGCGGGTCGCCCGCCTTGGCCACCACCTGGACGAGCGCCTCGATCGCCTGCACGGCCGTGGCTCGCCGCTCGATCGACTCCTGCCCGCTCACCGCTTCCAGCCGCAGCTTCCGTCGCCGCCTCACAAGCACGCTCACCCGGTCGCAGCCGATGATCCGCCGCGCCTCGTTGGCGAGCACGAAGGCCGTGGCGACCGGATCGAGCGTTTCATGCACGGCCCGGCTGAAGCGATCGACCTGGGCGAGGGTGGTCTGTTGGGCGTCGAGCGTGCGGAGCTGCCGCCGCTCGAGGTAGCGGCCCGCCACGCCCGAGACCTGATCCAGAAACTTGAGATAGCCCTGCTGCACGGCCATCTCGTTGGGCTGGTGAAACACCTCCAAGAGACCGGCCCGCGCGCCGGCCCGATTGATCGGCGCAGCCACCACGAGCAGATCGGTGGGGTTGCTGGCGATCACCTTCCCATCGGGCCCCTCGAGCGCCGCCTTGGGCGGCACGAGCAGACCGGCAGGGCTGCTCATCAGCGACTGCACGAGTTGGCCGTGGGGCTGTTGCGATTCGGGAGCATCGGTGAGCCCGGTGCCCTGCATCCCGGCATGGCAGATCGGCTCCACACGGCCCTGATCGCCCGCCAGCCACACCAGCCCGGCCACGGCCCCCATCGCCTCCAGCACGCGGTCGAGCAGGCCGCGGAAAAAATCCGCTTCGGCCATGTCGGCCCGCGAGAGCGCTTCGATCTCCTCGACAAGCGCACGGATCTGCTGCCGTGCCTCCTCGACGGACTGGGGATCAACAGTGCTCATAAGGATGCTGGAAGACGATGGTCAGCCACAGTCCGGGGCTGGTGCGGATGGGAGAGCCTCCCGCGGTCAGGCCTTGGCCGGCTGCTGCGGCACCACCCGCTTCTGGACGTCGGTCTCGAGCATGCCGAAGGCCTGCTCATGACGCTGCACGGCCATCACAAGCGCTGCGGCAAGCCGTTTGGCGGTGAAGAAATTGACGATGATCCGCTGCGTCAATTGGATCGTTTCCGGTGAGTTGCCCCCCACCTGCTTGTTGAGGCCGAAATCGACGATCAACTCCTCGGGCGTGCCGGTGACACGACAAAAGTTGGCGTAGGTGGCGGCGATGTGTGACTCGTCGACGGGAACGGGAACTTGCTCGGGGGCACTGCGCTTCTCTTCAGCCATGAACGACTCCAGGAAAGGGTTTCAGAAACAGAAATCAGAAAGGGTCAAACAGGTTTGAACCGACAAGGCCTCGAGTATACCTCCTACCCCTTGCGGGGGCCATGAGAGACTTTCGCGAGCCTCGCCTGCGTGCGCCTGTTGCCTTGGTACGCGGCCCGCAGCGATCGGGTTCACGGCCGCGCGTGCGCGCGGAGCCAGTCACCCGTGACAAACCTCCGCATGAGGGCCGCAAAGGCCCGCTCCGCGTCACGGTGCCAGGCCCCCTCTTTGTCGGGCCCGGCGACGCTCAGGCCGCGAAACGACAGCCGACAGGGCCAGCCGCGAGACTCGGCGATCTGGTCAAATCGCTCGGCAATCCGCAGCGCCCAGGCGGCGCCGAGCGTCTCCCGCAGGGCGAGAAACGGCGGATCAATTATCGCGGCCAAGGGATGCGCGGAGCCACGAACAGCCTGCCGCAGGCCGTCGCGTCGCCAGCCCTGCGCTACCGCGAGTAGGGTACCTACCGCCGACACGGTCACCGCCACGCAGTCGACATCGGGAGCGGCGATCACACCGGGGATCTGCGCATCGATCGCGAGGCCGGGGAGGAAGGGCCGCATCAGCACGAGTTGTCCGCCGGTGATCAGCGTGGCCGCGACGCCGCGGCGGGTGGCGATGAAGTTCATCCAGCCGACGATCGCCAGCGCGAGCATGAACCACTCGGCAAGCAGATGAACGGCCGGCAGGCTTCCCGGCATCAGCACCAGCGCCCGCCCCACCGGCAGCGCGAGCACGACCGCCAGCGACGCCACGATAAATTGCCATACTCCGTGCTGCGGCCGCTTGGCTCCCAACAGCGACATCGCCGGGCAGAGCGCGAGCGCCACCACAACCAGCCGCATGCTCGCCGCCGCCCCGAGATCAACCAACTGCCCGCGGCTCCGCAGCACCATCTCGGCAGCCATCGCCAGCCACGCGACGAGCCCCCACACCGCCGCCGGCACGGCGGTCGTACCGCGGACCAGAAACATGCCGGCAGCCGCACACGCAACTCCGACCACGGCGGCAATGAGAGACGAAAGTGGGTAGCCCATGCCCTCAAGACTACACCGCTCGGCACTTCAGAATGGCTACCGCAGAATCGTGCCCGACTCGATACGGGGTGCGTTTTCCGCCACGGAGACGCGGCGGGCATAGATCTCGGGCGCGGCCATGAAGGCGTTGAGCGTGTCGGGCGACGCAAAGAGGTAGGTCCGCGACTCATACGTCAGCCCATAGCGGCGATCGCCGGCCACCCGCTGCCCCGCGTCCATCGCGAACACAGGATCGTCGCCCGAGAGAACCGGGGCGTAGCGGTCGGGCGAGGCGAAGAAGGCCTGCTGCTCCGCGGCACCGGCAAAGAGGTAGGTGCGGCCACGGTGGCGGGCACCGTACTGCACGTTGCCTTCGACCCAGGCCCCCTTCTCCATGAGCGTGACGGGGCAGTAGCCCTCCATCCCCATCGGCATGGTCGTGACTGCAGCTGGCGGCGGCGCAACCGGCGGAGCGACGGCCGCCACCCGCGGCGGATCAAGATTGAGCGGCTGCGGCGTCGGCACGTTGGCAGCCGGCTGCGGGGCGGCCGCCTGCTCATCAGCCGATCGCTTGAAGAGCGCGGCCGTCGACTCCCAGAGCCCGACCAACGGCTTGCGGGCCGCCGGCTTTCCAGCAGCACGTTCGGCTGCCGGAGGAACCACCGGCGCGGGGAAGGTCGTGGTCGGATACGAACTCACGCCGAAGCCCGGAACTGGCACGGCGGCCACGGTCGGCGACGCCGCGGCCGCGACCGGCGGAGGGGCGACGGCATAGCCCTGATAGCTCGGATACCCCGGGGCAGGCGTTGCGCCGGGAGTCGGCTGGCCGAATCCACGATCGGCGGTGTAGGCCGGCTGCGGTGGGGCCGAAACCGCCGGGGCGGGGGCGAACGTGGAGGCGGGATTGAACGACGGAACGAGGCCTCCGACGAGCGGTGCTGCCGCTGAGACAGCCGCCGGCACCGATACCGGCCGAGCCGCCTGCTTCGCCGCAGCCGCATGCTGCACCGCACGGGCCGCATAGGCCACGAAATCGGCGCTCGACGCCGAGCATTCAAACTGAAAGAGCAACTGTTCGTTGGCGTCGATCACGCAGGCCGTGGGCAGGTGCGTCACCCGCAGCCGCCGGGCAAGTTCGGGATTCATGTCGACATCGAGTCGCACCGCCTCGAAGCAGGCACACACGACGCCCACCGCCTCGGGCGACGACAATGTGGTCTGGAGGAATCGGTCGGAATCCTCGCTCCAGGCGGCGGTGAAGATCACCAGCAGCGGCCGCTGCGAATCCACCGACGCCGACTTTGCCGCCACCAGGTTTTCATGCCACGGGATGCCGGCCTCGGCATGCGACACAGCGGCAAAGACAAGCCCTGCCGCCACACAAAGGCGGGCCACGCATCGACGGGCGGGGGCTCGATTGAGAAGTCTGTCTTTCATGGCTCGATTGACCGGACCGGAAGGAGGATCACAGCGACGCTGGTTCTGCCATCGGCTCAGCGGCCGCAGGAAGTTTTGACGAAAAAGCCGACCGCATCGGTTTTGTGGACTGCGCCGGATAGATTTCCGACTTTTTTCCGGCATTTTCCGGCATCGCCGCCTCTCCTGCCGGCGGCCGCAGCCTGGGCAGGCTGGTGAAGATCGCGGAGCCGGGCGTTGATGGCGGAATTCTCACAACTCAGCCGACCGTCACGACCGATACCACCGGAGGTTTTCCTATAATGAGGAGCAAACGATGCGTGCCCAACAGTTCTCTGCCCGGCTGCGGATGATCGTGGTGCTGATGGCATGGTGTGGAGTGGCGACCATCTGGCAGCCCGTCGCAGTTCGCGGTGAATTCCCGGCAGCAGCCAATGGAGCCGCCGTTCCCTGGCACCGCGACATCGCCACCGCCAAAGCCGCCTCCGCGGCCAGCGGCCGGCAGATGATCGTGATCTTCACGGCCTCCTGGAACGAGCCGAGCAGCCGCTTTGAAGCGGCGTTGGCTGGCTCGGTGGAGGCGGCCACGCTCCTTGGCTCCTGCTTTGAGCCGATCCGGATCAATGTGTCGGACGATCCCTGGACAACCCGTCGGATGGGCGTCTCCAACGTTCCGGCCGCCTGTATTATTGATGAGGAGGAAAAGGTACTCGTCCGCTTCGACTGCCCGGCTGCGGCCGAGGGCTTCGTGGCGGCCGCATGCAAAGCCTCCCGCGAGGCTGCGGTGGCATCGATCGCCCGGGCTGAAGCCGGCACGAGCGTGGCTGCCGCGTCGACCACGCCCCCCCTGCCCACCGATTCCGGCATCGTCGAGCCGCCGGTGGTGGCCGAGAGTGCCACCGTGATGCCGGTCGAGCAGATCGGCCTCGAAGGCTACTGCCCGGTGAGCGTGGTCACGCAGGAGTCGTGGATTCCCGGCGACCCCGCGATCACGTGCCAGCACGGTGGCCGCACGTACCGGTTTGCCGGCGAGGCCGAAAAGCGGGCCTTCGCGGCCAACCCCGACTGGTATGCCCCCGCCTTCAGCGGCGACGACGCCGTGCTCGCCTCGCGGCAGGGCCTCGTCGTGACTGGCAAGCGTGCCTATTCCGCCGCCTACAAGTCGCGGCTCTATCTCTTCTCGTCGCCCGACACCCGCAACGCATTTGTCGCCAGCCCCGAGACCTACATCCGCCGCACCCAGATCGCCCGCGGCCAAACCACCAACGGCCGCGCGGTTCGCTGAAAGACTGAACAGCTTCGATACCGGGGAGCACCGGGCGCAAGCCCGGTGGCATGCGGCACCCCAAACCGGAGCGCAGGCCCGCCGGATCCCGCCGGCGGCTTGGTGGGAAAAAC
>CAYZFV010000297.1:0-4702 GCA_964477765.1 uncultured Candidatus Kuenenia sp. | reverse complement strand
GGCCCGCATCTCCCACAAAGCACCGGGCGCGAGCCCGGTGGCCCGCATCTCCCACAAAGCACCGGGCGCGAGCCCGGTGGCTGCTGCGGTGCCGGCTTCTGCGCCAACCCGCGGGCTTGCGCCCTACGGCTTCGTGTGCGCAGCTGCCTACGGCTGGCGGCTTTCCGTATTGCGGACGGCGGCGCGGGCGATGCCGGCGAGCATCCGGGTGAACACCAGTTCGTGCAGCGGCCAGATCGCGTACCAGTAGGCGAGGCCACCGAGCCCCTTCGGATCAAACACGGCCGTCTGGTGGATCGTCACGTCGCCATCCCGCGGCACCGCCTCGAATTCGAGCCAGCCGCGGCCCGGCAGTTTCATCTCGGCGGCGAGCCGCAGCCGCCGCGGCGAATCGCAGATCTCCACATGCCAGCAGTCGAGTTTGTCGCCGGCGACGAGCCGGTCGGGATCGCGGCGGCCACGCGACATGCCGGGCCCGCCGATGCAGCGATCCATCCAGCCCCGCAGCTGCCACAGCCAGTCACAGGCATACCAGCCGTGGGGCCCGCCGATCCGCTCGATGGCAGCAAAGGCCCGCTCCGGGGAGACCGACACGACCGCCTGTCGATGGTCGATCAGTCGGCCCCCTGCGGCGCGGCCGCCATAACGACGGGGGAGTTCTTCAGCGTCGGCGAAGTCTGCCCATCGCTTGTCGGCGAACTCCCGATCCTCGTTGAGGCCGGCCTCGCGGATCGCGGTCGGCAGGTCGCGGGGCCGGATGGGAAACTCGCGCAGGGCGGCGTCGCTCGTCACCACCGTGGGGTTCTTGAGGCCGTCGATCAACTTGCGTCCCACCTTCGAATACCGCGGGGCAACCAGCCGCAGCCAGAGGCTCGAGAGCCTTGGCGTGAGCACCGGAACCGGGATCATCAGCCGGCGCAGGCCCCGCTGCCGGGCGTACTCGTGCATGATGGCGCCATATGCCTCTTTGCCCGGCCCGCCGATCTCGAAGATGCGGGAATCGGTGCCGGGGAGGCCGATCGCCGCCGCCAGGTAGGCCACGATGTCGGCGATGGCGATCGGCTGGGTCGGCGTCGCCACCCAGGCCGGGCAGATCATCACCGGCAGCCGTTCCACGAGCGTGCGTACCAGGTCAAACGAGAAACTCCCGGCCCCGATCACGATCGCCGCCCGAAACTCGATCACTTCCACGCCGCTGGCCCGGAGGATCGCCCCCACCTCATGCCGGCTGCGGAGATGGGCGGAGAGCGTGTCGTCATCGGCACCGAGCCCCCCCAGGTAGATGATCCGCTTCACGCCGGCCGCGTGGGCCGCGGCGCCAAACCGTTCGGCGGCCAGCCGGTCGGCCCGCTCGAAGTCGACGCCGCTCTCCATCGAGTGAACGAGCCAGTAGGCCACGTCGATGCCGGCGCAGGCCCGGGCCAGATCCTCGGGGTTGCTCGCGTCACCGGCCATGATCGTCGTGGCCGGCCCGACCTTGCCGGCGAGTTTTTCCGGCCGCCGCGCCAGACAACGGATGGCGTGACCGCGCCGCTCGAGTTCCGGGAGCAGGCATCTCCCCACGTAGCCGGTGGCACCGGTGAGAAGGATCTGCATGGAACACGCTCCGGCGGGCCAGACTCGGGCTCGTGCCGCAGGCGGCTACGGATTGTCGACTTCGAAGGCCCGATCCATCAGCTCTGGATTGCCTTCCTTGAGACCATAGAGAAACCATCGCACCCGTTGTTCGCTTGATCCGTGGGTGAAGGCGTCGGGCACGATGTAGCCCTGCGTCTGCTTCTGGATCCGGTCGTCGCCGATGGCGGCGGCGGCGTTGACCGCCTCACGGATGTCGTCTTCGTCGACGATCCCCGCGTAGCGGGCCACGTGGTGGGCCCACACGCCGGCCAGGAAGTCGGCCTGCAGTTCCATCCTCACGGAAAGCTTGTTGTAGTCTTTCTCCGAGAGCCGCGGCCGCATCGACTGCACCTTCTCGCTGATGCCGAGCAGGTTTTGCACGTGGTGGCCGATCTCATGGGCGATCACATAGGCCTGGGCGAAGTCGCCCGGAGCGCCAAACCGCCGCTTCAGCTCGTCATAAAACGCCAGGTCGATATAGACCTTCTTGTCGAGCGGGCAATAGAAGGGGCCTGCCGCCGCGCTGGCAAAGCCGCAGGCGCTCTGCACACGACCGGTGAAGAGCACGAGCGTGGGCGGGGAAAACCGGGCCTGAAAATGCTGTGGGAAAAGTTTCCCCCACACATCCTCGTTGTCGGCGAGCACGACCGAGACAAACTGCTTCATCTCGTCGTTGGCCTGTTGCTGCCGCTGCGGGACCCGCTGCTGCTGTGCCGGCGGCGCGGCGATCTTGGCCAGCTGCTCGGGCGGCGCCCCGAGAAACATCATCACGATCATGATCAGGATCGTGAACAGTCCTCCGCCCACCATCACCGGGCCGGCGATGGTGCGACGATCTTCGACATTCTTGCTCTGACGGCGGCCTTCCCAACGCATCGGCGGTTTTCACTCCCTGTGGTGCTCGTCCGCCTCGCGTGGCGAACTTCGACCACCACTATAGCAGGGGGTGGCGAGGAGTTCATGAAATTGCGCCGCCGCTCAGTCATCCTCCGGCAGCGGTCGGCCCCTGGTTTCCGGGGCGAAGGGGAGCACGGCGAGTCCGAGCAGGAAGACCAGGCACATCACCAGCCCGGCCGGCCGCATCGGTTCAGCCGACCCGGCAAACACCGAGCCCGAGAGCTGGCCGAGGAGAAACGGCCCGCCGGCGGCCACGAACCGGCCGACGTTGTAGCAGAAGCTCGTGCCGGTGCTTCGCAGCCGCGTGGGGAAGAGTTCCGGGAAGTAGATCGCGTAGCCGGCAAAGAGGGAGAGCTGGCAGAAGCCCATGATCGGCAGCATCCACCAGAAGTCGCTCACATCATCGAGAAACCAGAAAACCGTCATCGTGGAGAGCATGGCGGCGGTGAAGAAGATGGCGAAAAACGGTCGGCGGCCCAGCCACTGGCAGATTCGGGCGGCCAGCATCATGCCGGCGAAGGCTCCCACCTGGATCATCATCGAGGCCACGCCCGACCAGATCGTGAGCCGGCCGTCGAGTTCGGCGCCGGTGAGCCCCTGCGCCTCGAAAGTCTTCCGGAGCACGCTCCGCTGCAGGTCGATGGCGAAGAAAGCGATGCCCCACAGGCCGATCACGCCGGCGCAGGCCAGGAGCATGCCGACGATCGCATTGCGCCGCCACCGCGGGTCGGCAAAGAGCGCCCGATACCCGCCGATCACCTGCCCGGTTTGTCGAGACTGTTCTTTCATCGCCTGCCACCGCTCCGGTTCCTTGAGGCCCGCGCGAATGACGAGCGCCAGGATGGCAGGCACGGCACCGATCACAAACTTCCATCGCCACGGCGCCCAGCCCGCGATCAGGCCGGCCTCGGTGAGCAGTTGCATCTGGCCGAGGCCGATGCCGATGAGGGCCGCGCCGAAGTTGCCCACGGCCGAGAGGGCCTGGAGCAGGCCGAGCGCGTAGGGGCGGGCCCGGTCGGGCATCACCTCCGCCACCAAGGCCACGCCCACGGCGAACTCCCCGCCCACCCCGAGCCCGGTCACGAACCGATAGAATGCGAAGTCCCAAAAGCCCCGCGAGAGCGCCGAGAGACCGGTGCAGAGCGAGTAGATGAGGATCGTGAGCATCATCGTTTTCGCGCGGCCTATCCGATCGCCGACCACGCCGAAGATCAGTCCCCCGGTGGCCCAGCCGGCGAGGAAGATGCAGGTGGAGAGCCCGGCGTAGAAGTTCATGTCGCCGGCCGGGGCCGGGCCGGTAGCCGAGGCGAGGAGTTCCTTCATCGCCGGCATCCGGGCCAGGTTGAAGAGTTGCTGGTCGAGGCAGTCAAACAGCCAGCCGAGTGCCGCCACGATCAGCACAAACCAGTGGTAGCGGGAGAGGCCCCGCCACCAGGGATCGCTCGCGTGGGCGGGGGCATCATTCTTTTGTGAATCGAGTCCTCCGAAATCAGCCATGGGTCACTCTCGGGAGAAAAGGTCAGGATGGTACGGAGGCAAACCGACCGGTGCGGGCCGACTTGTAGCAGGCCTCGATGATCGCCACGGCCTTACGGCCCTCATGGCCATCAAGCGCGGGGCGGGTGCCCGAGCGAATCGCCGTGATGAAGTCTTCAAAGTTCCGGGTGTGACAGGAGTAGTTGATGGCCATCGGGTCGGCGGCGCCGCCGCTGGTGGAGCTGGCGGAGCCCAGCCGCTCCCGGGTGCTTTCGTCGTCGGGCTCGGCGGTGCGAAACTGCCAGGTGACGAGCTGTTCTTCGAGGATCTCGGCGGTGCCGTCGCGGCCGCCGAAAAGAAACCGCCGCATCTGACCCGGGAAGAGGCTGGTGGCGGCGAGGAGTTGGCCCACCGCGCCGTTGCGAAACCGCAGCACGGCCACGCAGGTGTCTTCCACCTCGAGCCGCTCGGGGTCGTGGGCCCGCACGGCGGTGAGGGCCAGCACGCTCTCCACCGGATTCTCCCGTGGGTCGAGCCCCGGGATCGTGGCCCCGCCGATCCACTGGAGGGCATCGACGCCATGAATCGACTGATTCATCAAGGCGCCGCCGCCGTCGAGGTCCTTGGTGCCCTGCCAGCGGCCGGGGCCGTAGTAGGCGTCGTCCCGCCACCAGGGCACGTAGCTTGCGGCCACGGCGAGCCGGCCAAACCG
>CAYZFV010000296.1:0-5204 GCA_964477765.1 uncultured Candidatus Kuenenia sp. | reverse complement strand
GGCGGGACGATATCGAAGAGGGGGAGGCGATGGTCGAGGCCGGCGAGACGGGGATCGCCCGCGACGAACTTGTCTGGCTTCTCTCCGAATGCCCCGACTTTCTCGAGGCACATGTGCACCTGGGCCTGATCGCCCTCGAAGAAGACGACCCGAAGCTCGCCCGCGGCCATTTCGGCCGCGCCTACGAGCTCTGCCTCGAGGCCCTCGAAGCGGCGGGCAGCCCGGGGCCGTTGCCCTACGCCCTCCCGGGCAACAAGCCCTTCTTCGAGGCGGCCAAGGGGCTGGTGCATTGCCTGCTCGACACCAACCGCCGCCCGATGGCGGAGACTGTCTGCAAACGCATCCGGCCACTCGACCCTGACGACCCGCTGGGCATTCAACGACTCGTGAATCGGTAACGTGAATCCATAACTTCCATGCCCACTCCCCGCTTCATCGCGCTCGACGGCATCGACGGCTCCGGCAAGTCGTCGCAGATCGGCCCGCTCGTGACGTGGCTGGAGGGCCGCGGCTGCCGGGTCACCACCTGCCGCGACCCGGGCTCCACGCCGGCGGGCGATGCGATCCGTGCGATCCTCCTCGATCGCCACGACCTGCATCTCGCGCCCACCGCGGAAATGTTTCTCTATATGGCCGCACGGGCGCAGCTCGTGCAGGAGGTGATCCGGCCGGCGCTCGACCGCGGCGAGTGGGTGGTGGCCGACCGCTACCTGCTGGCCAACATCGTCTACCAGGGTTACGCCGGCGGCCTCGATCCCGAGGTGATTCGCGACGTCGGCGGCGTGGCCACCGGCGGCCTCATGCCGGAGTTGATCCTGCTGCTCGACGTCGATCTCGCCGTGTCGGCCGCCCGGCTCGACCGGCCGCTCGACAAGCTGGAGAATCGCGGCGATGGCTTTCGCCGGAAGCTTCGCGAAGGCTATCTCGCCGAGGCGGCCCGGCAGCCCGACCTGATTCGGGTGATCGCGGCCGACGCATCGGTCGACGACGTTGCCACGCAGATCCGTACGGCCGTCAGCCACCGGTTTCCCGAACTCGCATAGACTATTTTTCATGGCATGGCAGGGCATCGAGGGGCACGACGCGGTCGCCGAACGGTTTGCGACCGCCGCCGCTCAGGGCCGCGTGGCCGGCTCATATCTCTTCATCGGCCCATCCGGCGTCGGTAAGAGCACGTTTGCCCGCGGTCTCGCCAAGGCGCTGCTCTGCCAGCAGCCGCGGCCGGGCCTCGTGGCGTGTGATGCCTGCGCGTCGTGCGTGCAGGCGGAAGCGGGCAGTCATCCCGATATCGACGTGGTGCAAAAGCCGGTCGACCGGGCGTCGATTCCGATCGAAGCCTTCGTGGGCGACGCCGACCACCGGATGCGGGAAGGCCTTTGCTGGCGGGTGAAGCTTCGGCCGGCGCTGGGCGCTCGCAAGGCGGCAATCATTCTCGACGCCGACACGATGCTCGACGAGGCGGCCAACTGTCTGCTCAAGACATTGGAGGAGCCGCCCGATGGCGCGGTGATCATCCTCGTGGGTGAGGCGCTCGAGCGACAGCTCCCCACGATCCGCTCGCGGTGCCAGATCATCCGCTTCAAGCCCCTTGCGCCGGAGATTATTCGGCGGGTGCTCGAGCGGGAGCTTGTGGCCGGCGGATCGCCGGTCGATGCGAACGTGATGCAGGGCGTGGCCGGCGCCGCCGGCGGCAGTCTCACCCGCGGCCGGATGCTGCTTGATCCTGCCGCCGTCGAGTTTCGTGCCAAGATGATCGGCCTGCTCGCCGAGCGGCCGCTGCGGGGCGTTGAACTCGCGCGAGAAACGCTGGCTTTCGTCGACGCCGCCGGCAAGGAGGCACCGCCACGTCGGGCCCGGCTCAAGGTGGTGCTCGAAACGGCGATCGACTTTTTCCGCGCCGCGCTGCGGCAGGCCACGACCGGTGAACCGGCGGCGGATCCGGCAATCGCGCGGGCCGTGGAAAAATGGGCGAGCGGCGCTGGCGAGGTGGCGGAGGAAGCCACCACCATGCTCGAGCATTCCCTCAATGCCCTCGACGACGTGGATCGGTACGTCAATCCGACGATCCTCGTCGACGCCTGGACGGCCATTCTCGAAGCCCCACGGCTGGCCGTCGCTGGTAAACCCTGACGGTTTTCCCCCGGCCGATCGAATTTCCCTGTTCTGCGTGTCGATCGAATTGTGCGGGGAGCGGCGGAGCCGTGTCCCTACTCAACAATCAGTTCAGACACGACGGCCGGGGCGGGCATGGCTGACGCGCGGGCGAAGGGAATCGTCGCGGTTGCATTTCTCGGGGGGGTTCTGCTTGCTGCGGCCATGGTCGTGCCAGCCGCATGGGAGCCCGTCCCCGAGCCGTTTTTTGGTCTCGAAGAGCCGGTGCCCGTAGCGGCCCCGCTTCCGCAGCAGCCGGCGATCGCTGTCTCGCCGGCGCCCAAGGTCACGGCCCCGGTTGGTGATCTCTCCTCGATGGCCGCGGCCATGCCGGCCGTCGTCAAGCCCGGGCCGCAGCCCGAGCGGCTTGCGATGTCGCCCGCTCCGGCCACAGCCGCCGAGTTGCGAGCGTGGGAGCCTACGGTCGCGCAGGCTGTTCCCGCCCGCCCGTCGGAGATCCCGCCGCCTCCGCCGTCCGCGGCGACGCCGTCAGCGCCGATCGCAGACACACCTCCCGCTCCGCGTGCCGCGCCCCAGGTCATCGAGCCGGCGGAGCCGAGTTCACTCAAGTCGCTCGTCACCCGCGTCCACATTCATCGTCTCGCGGCCGAGGAGCCCACGCCCCGGACGCCGGTGCCCGCCGAAACCGCCGCTCCCGCAGCCCAGCCGGCCCGGATCGAACCGCCCATCGCCACCGACTCGCTCGGAGCGGCGCCGCTCCCCGGCGCCGCCTGGACCGATCCCGACAGCGTCAACTGGACTGAAGCCACACCCCCGCCGCGGCTTGCAGCGGCGCCGGGCTCGGGAGGCGGGCAGCAGCCGGGGTCGGGGCGGCTCTTCGATCGGCTCCGCAAAGGGGAACGGATTTTTATCCGCAATCGGCGGGATCCCCACGACGAGGATCAGCGGCTTGCCACGCTGCAGTCGCTCCCCGACGTGCGTCGCCCCGGCAGCCTGTGGCCCCATCCGGTCACGCTCATCGCCGACCTCCATGACCTCCACCACACACAGCCCGACGGGGTGCGGCATGAGCATGTGGAGCACTGGTCGCGCGATTCACTCAACACGCTCGGCAACGTGCTGCTCAGCGCCGGCCCCCGCGATCCGGCTGCGGCTTCGATGCTGATCGTGCTTGGTGAAGCGGTGCATCGCGGCATGGAGGTGGCCGACCGGATCACCGAAGGCAGCGTGGCCTCCAACACCCGCCGCGCGGCGCTGGCCGTGTCGCGACGCGTCGCCGTCTGGCGGGCGGCCGCCGGCATGCTGGCCGCACCACCCACAGCCGCTCCCCTCGACGACCAGGCCCAGCCGGCAGCCCGCGATCCGCTGCTGATGGCCCGCTCCGAGGCCGACGTCGGCCGGCTGCTCGAATCGCTCGAACGCTATGAAGCTTCCTGCGGCGCGGCCGAGGCCGCCGTGGTGAAGGAGGCGCTCCGCACGATCGAGGCCTCATCGCTCGCCGGTGCCGCGGCGGTGGTGCGGGCCGTCACCGACCATTATCTCTCTCCCAACATGCGGCTGGCGGTGCACCAGACGTTCGTCGAGAAACTGATGCCGGAGCCTGAGGAGACGACCGGCCCGCTCAACGAGATCATCAACGGCCGCCAGGTGCGGGGCACGCGTACGGTCACCCGCACGACGAAGGTTCGGTTTGTGCCCGACCACGACGAGATCGCCATGCTGCTGGAAATCCAGGGAGACGTCGCCTCCCGGAGCGTGACCGACGCGGGCGTGGTGTCGCTGACGTCTCGCGGCGCGTCAAACTTCGTCGTGCGAAAGCCGATCAAGGTGTCGTCGCAGGGGCTGCTCTTCGGCCCGGCCACCGGCTCAGCCTCCAACAACTCGCAACTCGCCGGCATCCAGACCAGCTTCGACTCCGTGCCGGTGATGCGGTCACTCGTGCGGCAGCTGGTGAAGAGCCAGCACGACGACGCGCTGCCCGACGTCAATCGCGAAGTGATTCACAAGATCGTGGCCCGGGCCTGTCGGGAAACCGACGAGCAGGCGGAGCCGCAGTTTTTCGAGGCGGCGGAGCGGGTGCGGGAGCGGCTCTGGATGCCGATGGTCAAGCTCGGGCTGGAGCCGACGCCCGTGGTGCTGGAGACGACCGCGTCTCTCGCCACGCTCCGGCTTCGCCTGGCCGCCGACACGCAGGTGGCCGCCCACACGCCCCGACCTCGGGCACCAGCCGACGCCCATGTGAGCATGCAGCTCCATGAATCGGCGATCAACAACGCCCTGGAGCGGCTGGCGTTGTCGGGTCAGCGATTCACGCTCGAGGATCTCTACGGCCACATCTGCGAACGGATCGGCATCGAGCGGCAGGTGCCCGACGATCTGCCCGATGGGGTGGAGGTGACGTTTGCCCGCAGCGAGCCGATTCGCATCACGTGTGTCGACGGGCTCGTGCAGGTGCGGGTGGCGCTCGAGGCGCTCGAAAGCAGCCGCCGCAACTGGTACGACGTGATCGCTCAGGTTTCCTACCGACCGGTCGCGGCCGGACCGCAGGTGTTTTTGGAGCGGGACGGGCCGATTCGCATCAGCGGCCCCGGTCATCAGGGCCGCATGGAGATCGCGCTCCGGACGATCTTCGGCAAGATTTTTCCGAAGGAGCGGCCGCTGCCGGTCGTGCCCGAGCGGATCGTCGCCAACCCGCGACTGGAGGGCATGCGGGCCGTGCAGGCGGTGAGCCACGATGGCTGGTTTGCTCTCGCGCTGGCCACCCGCGAGCCGCCGGCCACGGTCGCCGCCCCGCGACCGTCCACGCAGGAGGCCAGCCGGCCCACGATCTTTCGCTGACGTTCACCACCGCTACACTGGGCGGCGGAGGTGACCGATGTCAGCACAGTCAGCACAACAGTTTCGCACCGAGTCCGACAGCATGGGCGAGGTGCAGGTGCCCGCCGATCGCTACTGGGGCGCCCAGACAGAGCGGTCCCGCGACAACTTCAAAATAGGCGTCGATCGCTTTCAGTGGGGGCGGGCCGTGAAGCGGGCCCTCGGCATTCTCAAGAAGTCGGCGGCTCTCGCCAACGGTGACCTCGGCCAGCTGC
>CAYZFV010000295.1:0-14412 GCA_964477765.1 uncultured Candidatus Kuenenia sp. | reverse complement strand
CCTCCCAGACCAACATCCTCGCCCTCAACGCCGCCGTCGAGGCGGCCCGTGCCGGGGAGGCCGGTGCGGGATTCGCCGTCGTCGCCGACGAGGTGCGGCTGCTGGCCCAGCGAAGTGCTGCCGCGGCGAAGGAGACCGCCAACCGCATCGAGGCCGCCATCGAGAGCAGCCGGCAGGGCGCAGCCAGTTGCACCCGCGTGGGCCGTTCGCTCGACGAGATTGCCGACCGCATCAAGGCGGCCGATCAGCTCGTCGCGGAGATCGCCACGGCGGCCCGCGAGCAGTCGCAGGGCATCCGCCAGATCAGCACCGCCATGACGCAGCTCGATCAGGTGACCCAGGAAAACGCCACCCGCGCCGACGAAGGCGCCCGCGCCGCGGCCGACCTTTCCGATCAGGCCGAGGCTGTCGAGAGCGTCGTCGACAATCTCCGCGGACTGATCACACGCAGCCACCACGCTTCTCGGCCGCGGGCCACGACGCCACGCCCGGCGGCAGCCCAGCAGCCGCGCCGCCTGTCGCCAGCCCCCCGCATCCCGATGCCCGGCGACAGCCACAGCACGACACTCGCACCGGACGCGGAGGACAAGCACTTCACGGCTTTTCAGTGACGACTGGATGTCGTCGATCGCACCGCAGCCACCAGGCTCGCGCCCGGTGCTTCGTGGTGACGGTAGGGCACGCCACCAGGCTCGCGCCCGGTGCTTCGTGGTGACGGTTGGGCACGCCACCAGACTCGCGCCCGGTGCTTCGTGGTGACGGTTGGGCACGCCACCAGGCTCGCGCCCGGTGCTTCGTGGTGACGGTTGGACACGCCACCAGGCTCGCGCCCGGTGCTTCGTGGTGGACCGCTCAAAAAGCCGCGGGGCGCAAGCCCGCGGGCCGACGCACCAACCAGCCCCGGGGTAGCATGGAGATCCGCATGACCGACCTCTCCCCACAGGCCTACGCGTTCCTCGCCGACGTCGTCTACCGTCGCAGCCGCATTCGGCTGGGTGCCGACCGGCAGGCATTCGTGACCGGTCGGCTCGCCAATCGGCTGAGGGAACTGGGCTGCGCGGGTTTCGACGACTACTGCCGGCTGCTCAATGCCGTGGGTGGCGATCACGAGGCCGAGCGGCTCATCGAACTCATCTCCACCAATCACACCCACTTCTTCCGCGAGCCGGCCCACTTCACGATCCTCGCCCGCGACGTGCTGCCCGAGGTGGCGGCGCGGGCTGCCGCAGCCGGACGCGGCCTGCGGGTCTGGTCGGCCGCGACCGCCTCCGGTGAAGAAGCCTATTCGCTCGCCATCGTGCTGGCCGAGCAGGCGGCGCTCCTGGCCCGCGGGTGGGTCGTGGAGGCCTCCGACATCTCACAGCGGATGCTCGATCGCTGCCGGCTGGGGATCTATGAGGCGAACAAGGTCGACCTGCCCGACCCGCAGCTCCTGGGCCGCCACTTCCTCCGAGGCTTCGGCGAGCGGGAGGGAATGTATCGCGTGAAACCGGAACTGCGGCGGCATGTGAGCGTGATGCCGATCAATCTCTTTCAGCCGCGGTATCCGCTGCCTCGGGGACAGGACGTGATTTTCTGCCGCAATGTGATGATCTACTTCGATACCGAATCGCGTCAGACACTCGTCGACCGGCTCTTCGACCAGCTCACCCCCGGTGGCTTTCTGTTCGTGGGCCACTCCGAGAGCCTGCTCGGCCTGCGGCACGGATTTCGGCAGACGGGCCCCTCTGTGTACGAGCGTCCCCTGAAATAGTCTCCAGCAACGTCACCCTCATGAGCAACACACCCTCCCCAAAAATCCGCGTGCTCATCGTCGACGGCTCGGCGCTCGTCCGGCAGGCGATCAGCGAGGCGCTCGCCCGCGACCCGACACTCGAGGTGGTGGGCACCGCCTGCGATCCCTACGTCGCGCGGGAGAAGATCGCCCAGCTCGATCCCGACGTGCTCACGCTCGATCTCGAGATGCCGCGGATGGACGGCCTCACGTTTCTGCGGATTCTCATGGAGCATCATCCGCTCCCGGTCTTGGTCGTCAGCTCGCTCACCCAGGCGGGCTCGCAGGCCGCGGTCGACGCCGTCGAGGCCGGGGCGGTCGACGTGCTTGCCAAGCCCGACGGCACCATGTCGATCGGCACGCTGGCCGACAAGCTCGCCTTCCATGTCAAGGCGGCCGCCGCCGCGGGGCCGCGTCTGCGGAAGCCGGCAGCCGCGCCGCTCCCTCCGCCGGCCGCGATCGAGCCGGTGGGTGTCGCCGACCCGCGGCAGATCATCGTGATCGGTGCCTCGACCGGTGGCGTCGAGGCGCTCCGGCAGATCGTGCCCCGGTTTCCGGCCGGCCTGCCACCGATCGCGATCGTCCAGCACATCTCGGCCTTCTTCTCCCGGGCGGTGGCCGACCGGCTCGCGGCGATGAGTGGGATCACCGTGCGCGAGGCGGGTGACAACGAACCGCTCCGGCCGGGCGAGTGCGTGATCGCACCGGGTGATTTTCATCTTGCCGTCACCTATCAGCCGGGCGGCTATCACACGCGGCTCCTGCAGACGCCCCCGATCCACCACTGCCGGCCGGCCGTCGACGTGCTGTTTCGCTCGGCGGCCGAGGCGGCAGGGCAGCATGCCGTGGGTGTGCTCCTCACCGGGATGGGCAGCGACGGGGCGCTCGGCATGCAGGCGATCCGCGCCGCCGGGGGCACCACGATCGCGCAGGACGAGGCGACGAGTGTCGTCTACGGGATGCCACGCGCCGCCGTGGAACTCGGCGTGGTCGATCGCATCGCGGCGCTCGAGGCGATTCCGGCGGCCGTCGTGGCGGCTCTCACGCCGCAGGCGAGGCGCGGCCGAGCAAAAAATACGTCTCCATGACGCCCTTGCCTTTGATCGTGATCGCGCCCCGGCTTTCAAACTGAAACCGGTCGCCGAGCAGGTCACGGGTGGCGGCGGAGACATGCACGCGGCCCCCTTCGCCGTGCGATTCCATCCGGCTGGCGATGTTCACCGTGTCGCCCCACAGGTCGTAGATGAACTTGTGCCTGCCGATCACGCCGGCCACGACCGGCCCTGAATGGATCCCGACGCGGAGTTCGAGCGGCACGCCGCGGCCTCGGATCGCCTCGGTGAAAGCCGCCTGCATGCCGAGCGCCACGTCGGCCATCACCTCCGCATGATCGGCCCGCGGCACCGGCAGTCCGGCGACGGCCATGTAGGCATCGCCGATCGTCTTGATCTTTTCCACGCCGGCGGCACTCGCCACATGATCAAACGCCGAAAAGATCGTATCGAGCAGTTCAACGAGTTGCTGGGCATCGACATGCTGGGAATATGACGTGAACCCGCTCAGGTCGGCGAAGAGCACGCTCGCTTCGGCAAAGCTCTCGGCGATCGTCTGCTCTCCCTCCTTGAGCCGGGCGGCGATCTTCGCCGGCAGGATGTTGAGCAGCAGCCGCTCCGACTTCTCCCGCTCCTCGCGAAGTTCGGCGAGGCTCTTTTCGAGGGCGGCAAAGGCGGCATTGCGTTCGAGGAGCCGGTGATAGCCCTCGGAGTGGACGCGGATGCGGGCGACAAGCTCCACCTCGTCGGGCAGTTTCACGAGGTAGTCGCTGGCTCCCGCCCCGAGCAACTGGGCCTTGATGATCGGCTCTTCTTGCGCTGAGAGCACGATCACCGGCACGTGGGCGGTGGCGGGGAGTTCACGAAACTTCCCCACCATGGCGAGGCCTTCGACGTCGGGCATGACGAGATCCTGGAGGATCACGGTCGGCCGAAACTCTTCCGCGGCGGCCAGCGCCGCCTCGGCGGTCCGCCGAAACTCGAAGTCGATGTCGTCGGCGCCGGCCACGAGCCGTTGCACGGCCGCACCGATCATGGCCTGATCGTCGACCAAGAGCACGCGGTGGCGGTGGGGTGCGGAATCGGAAGGGGCGGTCATGCGAAGGTCACGGGATCAAGCCCGGAAGGCTGGAACGAAGGCGACGGGAGTGACACGGAGAGCTTTCCAGGGCGGTAAGGATACCGCAGCCTCGAGAATCCGGGTCAGGTAAACCCTGACGATGGCAGGCGGCTTTCCTGAATCGAGCGGCTTCCGACCCCGAAACCTGGTTGATCGTTCGGTGTCACGAAGCCGGGGGGGGTGGCGGAGTGCTGCGCGGGGGGATGGTTTTGGGTCGACCGTGCCGGTAGCGGCTGCCGACTCCCAGACTATGACGATCGATTCGCTTCCACTCCTCCGCCGCCGTGCCATCTGCGGCGTGCTCGCGCTCGCGTTGGCAGGCGGGAACGCCACGGCCTCGTTCGCTGCCGACGCGGACGAGGCGGCCGTGATCCGCAGCGATCCGCCGCGGGTGGCCCTCGACCCGCTGGCCGCGGCGGTCGTCGAATCGATCCGTCAGCCCGGCCCGACATCGCCCCGTGGCTGGCTCGAGGGGGCGATCCGCGCCGTCGACGTCGATGCGGTTGCTGACGCCGTCGATTTCTATCGCCGCTTCGTCGACGCGGTGGCGGCCGTCGAAGCCGACGACCGTGGCGACCTGCTTGCCGATCTCGGAGACGCGATCGACCCGGCCGGCCTCCGCCGCCTCCCGCGGGCCATCGAGCCCTATGAGCCCGACGCTCAAAACGTCTTGGGCACGTTGCCCGCCGCGGCCAGCCAGCGGCGGCGGGATCCGCAGCGACTCGCCGCCGCCGCTGCCGGCCTGCGGAGCCCGTCTCGGCCCGCGCGACTGGTCGCCGCTCATGAGCTCGCCCGCGCCGGGGTCGCCGCGCTGCCGACGCTGATCGACGTGCTGCAGTCCACCGATGACGAAAGCTCGCGGGCGCGAGCGTTGGCCCGCGGGCTTGTGCACGACCTCGGCGGGGAGGGGCGGAATGCCTTGCTCTGCTGGCTCGGCTCAGACGACATCGAACGCTGGCCGGGAGTGATTCCGGCACTGGCCGCAGTGAGCGACGAGGATGCCGACTTCCTGCTCGCCCCGGCGTTTTCCGCCGACGCTCCTCCTGCGGCCCGTGCAGCCGCCACCCAGGCCCTCGCGGCGCTCGGTCAGGCTCCCACGATCGACGATGCCCGCGCGCGACTCGCCCGTCGGCTTGATCACGCGCTCTCGCCCGCCGGCTTGCCGATGGCCGACAGTCTCGATCCGAAAACGATCACGACATTCACCTGGGACCCGGAAGCGGGCCTTCCCCGGCGGGAGACGCTCACAATTCGTCTGGCCCGTGCGGAGCAAGCGGGCCACCTTGCTCGCGATCTCGCCGCGCTCGGCCCCACCGACCCCGCCCAGATTCGCCTCGTGCTTCTTGCCCGGCTCGAACTCACCGCCGCCGATGCAGGCGATGCTCCCACCGCCCTCGACGCAGTGCCGGCCGCAGAACTCGTGGAGGACCTGTCTGGTCCGGAGGGTTTTGATTTCCTTCTTGCCGCGGAGGCGCTCGACGAAGCTGCCCTCCGCGACATGCCCGCTGCCGCCACGGCCGCGGCCCGGGCCATACGCCTGGCCGCAACTGCCACGGAGCCCAAGGCCGATGCGCCCCCTGCTCCGCTTCCTCCGGCAGCCCGCGCGGCGCTCCTGCGGGCCCTTGCCGTGCCCGACCCAGCGTTGACCTTCGAGGCGGCCCACACGCTCGCGGTCTGCGGCGGCGATCCACCCTATCGCGGCGCCAGCAAGGTGGTCGAGTCGCTCCTGTATGCCGCCACATCCACGGGGGTCGACCGGGCCATCGTGGCCCACCCCGATCCGGTGATCGTCGAGGAAGTCGCCGCCGGACTGTCGCGGCATGGCTACCAGACGATTCGCGTCCGCTCCGGCCGCGACGCGATCTTCTCCGCCCGCGACTCGGCCGACACCGTGCTCGTGGTCCTCGCCGCGCGGCTGGGAAGCCCGTCGGCCCTGGAGACGGTGCAGCTTCTGCAACTCGGCAGCCAGTTGGCGGCGCCCCCGGTGCTCGTCGTCGTCGATCCGCTCGACGACGATCCGCGAGGACGGTTTTTGACACGGCTCATCATGGCGTTTGCCGACGTGGAGTGCGTGGCAATCGTCGACCGGATGGAAAGTTTTTTCCTACCTGAGTTCAACCCCGAGACGGGTGTGGCGGTTCGGCCACCACGGTTTCCGGAAGCCCTGGCGATCGCGGCCGGGCCGCGGGCGGCAGACCCGCAGCGGCGAGCAGCAGAAACGCAGGCCCGCCTCGGCCGGGCGCGGATCGCGCTGGAAACGCTGGCGCTGCTTGGCGATCGCGGGTGGGACATCTCGGCCGCCCTGCCGACGGCCCGGCAGGCCCTCCTGCGCGACGATCTCCACCCGCCGGCGGTGGCGGTGCTGGCGGCGATCGGCTCGCCCGATGCCCAACAGTCACTCTTCCGGGAGGCCCGTCAGGAGGATCTGCTGGAATCACTTCGATCGCGGGCCCGGGCGGGGTTTGCGGCGAGCGTGCGTCGCTATGGCATCCTTCTGGAGAGCGGGCATATCAGAAGCCTCGCCACGATGTACAATTCGGCAACGGATGCGGATCGCCGAAGACTGGCCGGCGAACTCCTCGAGATCCTCGAGGACCCCCGCATGCGCTCCGAACCCGCCCGTGTCGATGCTCCGTAAGCCCTCCCAACCTGGCGACGATCCTTCCGCCCCGCCGATGGCCGGCCTGATCGGCTCCGGCACCGCGATGCAGGCGGTCTACGCGATGACCCGCCGCGTGGCGGCCTCGAATGCCTCCGTGCTGCTCGTCGGCGAGACCGGCACCGGCAAGGAACTGATCGCCAAGGCGATCCACGAACTCTCACCGCGAAGCACCGGGCCGTTTGTCCGGGTCAACTGCGGCGCCCTCTCCGAGAGCCTCTTGGAGAGCGAACTGTTCGGCCATGTCCGCGGCTCGTTCACCGGCGCCGTCGCCAACCGGGCCGGCCGGTTCGAGGCCGCCCATACCGGCACGATCTTCCTCGACGAGATCAACTCCACCACGCCCAAGCTCCAAGTGAAGCTGCTGCGGGTGCTCCAGGAGCGGGAGTTTGAGCGGGTGGGCGACACCGAGACGATCAGCGTCGACACCCGCGTGATCGCCGCCAGCAACCGCGAACTGCTCGACGAGGTGGCGAAGGAGACGTTTCGTGAGGATCTCTACTACCGGCTCAACGTGGTGCCGATCTATCTGCCACCGCTGCGGTCACGGCGGGAAGACATCCCGCTGCTGGTGACGCATTTCCTGGAACATTACAACGAGCAGTCAGATCGCTTCGTGACGCACATCGGCAAGGAGGCGATGGAGTCGCTGTGTGCCTACCACTGGCCGGGCAACGTCCGCGAATTGCAAAACGTGGTGGAGCGATGCGTGGTGCTCGCCGAGGGAGACGAGATCACGCTCGACCTCCTGCCGCCGACGGTGCGGGGCGGCAGGCCGCCGGTCTCGCTGCCGGGCCGCGGTGGTGATCTCGACAGCCTGGCTCGCGACCTCGTCGAGCAGGGCATGGCGACGGCCGGCCCCGACGACGACAACCTCTTCGACCGCGTGGTCAACCGCGTGGAGCGGGAGTTGATCGCCCAGATGCTGGCCGCCTGCAACGGCGTGCAGCTCAAGGCCGCCGCCCGGCTCGGCATCAACCGCAACACGCTCCGCAAGAAGCTCCTCGACCACGGCCTCGAAGACGCCGGCGAGCAGTAGGACAGGCTTCGGAAAGCTGTCCTACACCCCTTCGTTCATCTCGCGGGCGTGGTAGCTCGACCGCACGAATGGCCCGCTGGCCACCTGCTTGAACCCCATGCTGCGGGCCAGCGCCCCGATCTCGTCGAACTCCTGCGGCGGCACATATCGCTCCACCGGCAATGAGTCGAGCGTCGGCTGCAGATATTGGCCGAGCGTGAGAAAGTCGACGCCATGCTCGAGCAGGTCGGCAAACACGTCGAGCAGTTCGTCCCGCGTTTCACCGAGACCGAGCATGAGGCCGCTCTTCGTCTTCACGGAGGGCAGGATCTGCTTGGCGTCGGCGAGCAGCTGGAGCGTCCAGGCATACACGCTCTTGCGGCCGCGCACCATGCGGTACAGCCGCGGCACCGTCTCGGTGTTGTGATTGAACACATCCGGCTTGGCGTCCATCAGCCGCTCGAGGGCGCCATCCTTGCCGATGAAGTCGGGCACGAGCACCTCGACGACCGCTCCGGTCGCCGCCCGCACCGCCTCGACCGTCCGCCGGAAGTGGTCGGCGCCGCCGTCGGGCAGATCGTCACGGGTGACGCTCGTGATCACGACATGCTGGAGCCCGAGCCGCCGCGCCGCCTCGGCCACCCGCTCCGGCTCGTCGAGTTCAAGCTCCTCGGTCTTGCCCTTGGGCACCGAGCAGAAACCGCAGGGCCGCGTGCAGACATTGCCGAGGATCATGAATGTGGCGGTCCGCTGCGACCAGCATTCGAGCCGGTTGGGGCATTTGGCCGACGAGCAGACCGTCTCCAAATTGAGTTCGGCGATCAGGTCGGCTGTTTCACCGTGGCCGCCGCCCGGTTCGAGGTTGCGTCGCAGCCACGGCGGCAGCCGCCGGGCGGGCGCCGGGCTCGCCGTTGCAGGCGACGCATCGATGATCGGCAGAGCAATCGATGACAAACCAGAAACGCTATCCGACACGGCTCACGGGCTCCGGAGGACGGGCTGGGCTGACGGCGACGGGCAGGCCCGATTGGATATGGGGCTGAGAAAACCCGAAGGCATCGACCACGTGGTGCACGAGGGCGGAGCGCACGTCTTGCAGCCGCACGCGACGCTGCACATCCGCCTCGATCGACGACATCGTACGCATCGCCGGGGCGACCGCGAGGGGGGCGGTCCGCACACGGTGCGTGGGGAGGAGGTTCCGCTCCACATTGAGGAATCCGCCATGCCAGGCGACACCGCGGCGGATGGCGACGCCGACGGCGGCGAGCAGCCCGGTCCGGCCGAAAATCCCCGACACCTTCGAGTCGCGGGCGGCCCCACACCGCACTTCCCGCACCGCGCCTTCGAGGGCCGATTCGAGCCGGTCGAGATAGCCGCCGACATCATGACGGTGGAGGCCGAGGTCTTCGAGCCTCGCGAAGAGGGCGATGCCCACCTGCCCTGGCCCGTGGAGGATCGCGCCGCCACCGCGGCCCACAAACCGGATCGCCAACTGCCGCGACCGCAGGTCATCGTCCGTGAGGTCGACATCGGTCCGCGACCCGGCCCGGCCGATCGTGATCGAGGGCTCGGGTTCATAGAGCACGAGCGTGGGCGGCCGGCCCCCCGGTTCCGACACGTCCCATGCCAGCCGCTCGGCGAGCGCGGCATAGGCATCCTGCCCGATCCGGCCGGCCAGCCAGACGGCGAGCGATCTCGTCCCAGCGATGGTTCGTTTCCTCGACATGCAGGAAAGTCTACCAAGGTCGGCCGATCGCCTCCCATTTGCCGTCGCCTGTGAAACGAGCGACACTAGGTGCATGGAAGCCAAAACCACGTTTGACGCCAACGGTCTTGTTTTAGACGGTTCGCAAACGTCGAAGCTCCCTGGCCGGTTTGGCACCCGATAGGAGTTCCTCTCGAGCGGTACTACCGTGCGGCTGACCTCCCACCAACGCGAAGGCATTCTACGGATCATCCGCGAGCATCTCGGTGATGAGGTGGCGGTCTGGCTCTACGGGTCGCGGACGGCCGACGACCGGCGCGGAGGCGATGTCGATCTCCTTGTCCGATCGCCGGCCATCGTCGACGCGAGAGTTCAGGCGATCCTCCATGACCGTTTGGAGCGGGAACTCTCCCTGCCGGTCGACATCTCGTTCATCGATCCGCAACGCGGTATGAGCCGCTTTCAGCGAATCGCTGCAGCGAATGCGATTCCCGTGGAGGCCGCCCCGTGAACAAGGTCGTGGAGGAAAGCCGCCGGCATCTGGCCGATCTCATCGAGGCCTGCCAGCGATGTGCCTGGCATCTCGAAGCCTCGGCAGCACGCATTGACTGGCCCCTGACACCGCAGGCACTCGAACAACGCCAGATGGATCTTGCTCTTTTCGAACCGCTTGCCGCGATCAACGAACGTTTCGCGAAGCTCCAGGATCTCCTCGGCACCACCATGCGACACCTCTGCGAGCTGAGTGGCGAACGCACCGACACGTTCCTTCGCGTCTTGTCGTTCTGCGAAAAGGCCGGCATCATCGCAGCCATTGAGGATTGGCAGGCCTGCCGAGGCCTGCGGAATCGGGCGGCCCACGATTACGGAACAGATTTCGTTGTTACGGCCGACCATTTCAATGCGCTGCACGCTTCCATTCCGACGCTGAAGAAAGTGACACTCGCCCTCACCGACCATGCGAAGCGGTTACTCGGCATCGAGCCGGCAGACTCTCGCTTCGCAGCCGCCCTGAGACAGAGCGGATGATAGACGGTCGCACAGTGATTCCTGTTTGGCGAGCCCGTCGGCTTGCTCCTGGCCGAAATAGTCCCGCGAAAAAAAAACGGCCACAGTTCTTTGCCACTCGCCGCGGTATGCTGTTTTCCACCCCAACGGAGACTGCCATGACGCGTTTGCACCCAACGACCGGCTTTGCCGCTGTCATGCTGTTCGCCATGACCGCCATCGCCGAAGTGCCCCCGACGGCCGACCTGCCGACCATCTTCAATGGCCGCGATCTCACGGGCTGGAAGGTGGTGGGCGGCCCCTACTGGAACGTGGTCGACGGCGCGATCGTCGGGGAAAACGACGCCGAGAAAAAAGGCTCGATGCTCTACACGGAGCGATCGTACGGCGACGTGATCATCGAGGGTGAGGTGCGATTCACCGGCGAGATCGACAGCGGTGTCATGGTGCGAAAGCCCGAACTGCAGGTGCAGATCGGCGTGTCGCGGAGCCTCAAGAAAGAGATGACGTGCTCGTTCTACACCGGCAAATATCCCGAAGAAGCCCAGGCCCCGCGGGCGGCGGGCTTGCTCAGGCCCGACGATTGGAACCGCATCCGCCTCGAGGCCAAGGGCGACACGTTCACCGTGTGGCTCAACGGGGAACAGGTGTCGCAGTACACGAGCGACAAGTATCGGGACCCGGCGCCGATCGGCCTGCAGATTCATCCAGGCCTCGTGATGAAGGTGGAGTTTCGCGACCTGCGGGCCAAGGCCCTCTGATCACGTCACCAGGGAGCGGATGGCTGGCGGTGCACCGGCATCCCGGCTCATGGGGCCACCGCCGGCAGATTGATGCCCCAGATCGCACCACGAGTGCGGTTTTTCCGCAGCGGCCGCACACTCGCCGCGACCGCCGCCTGCGGCGAGATGGTGACGGGCGTAAAACTGCCGCCGTGCGCCTCAGCAATCCGCACGAGACTGTGATTGCGCTGCTGTTGCTCCACGATCTTGGCCGGGTCGGGCAGACCGGTGCGGCGATTCCGGATATCGCTTTGCATGCCGAAGGTGTGCACAACCGTGCCCTCGAGCGGCAAGGCAGCCATCCGCTCGATCGTGCTCTCACCATGATCGCCATCGGACAGGAAGTAGACGACATCGGGCTTCAAGGAAACGGCAAGATCGGCCGCATCCCTGATTCCTTGGCCACCCACGCAGAGTTCGACCGTTCCGAGCCACGCGTCGAGCCGCCGCTTATTGTCCGGAGTTGCGGGCAGGAACGTGTCGATCTTCTCTGGGTGGAAGAGCGGGTAGGCAGCGTCGCTGAAGAAAATCACATGAAACGACTGGTCGGGTTTCATCAGCCCGATCGCCCGCGAGAGTTCAAGAAGAACCGACTGAAAGCCCCCTTCGGCGTAGCTGGCTGAGTTGTCGCATATGAAGAGGGCCGTGCGACCGGCCCCCTGTCTGCCAAAGAATGTCGCAGCCGCCGGGCGGCCATCCCCACGACCGTCTCCCTTTCCTGCACTCTTTCCCTTTCCTCCGCCTCCGGCATCGGTATTTACGGAAGCCAGCAGATCGCCAACATCGATGCTACCGCCCAAAAGATCACCCCCGTCGATGGGAAGTGGATCCTCCATGGAAGCC
The DNA here is from genome assembly GCA_964477765.1 of uncultured Candidatus Kuenenia sp. Lineage (GTDB taxonomy): Bacteria > Planctomycetota > Planctomycetia > Pirellulales > UBA1268 > CACORA01. Next base: position 2,448 of record CAYZFV010000295.1, on the reverse strand, counting down.
ATCTGATCAACTGCCAGCGGTGTTGGATCCAGGGCCGCAACATCAGGCAGCTCTGGCCCGGCGGGATCCGCCTGCTCAGACTCCGGCAACGCCGCCGTCTCAAACGCCGTGATGTCAACCTCGAAAAGCTCGTCGAGAGGCTCTTCCCGAAACGGAGTCGACAGGATGGAAACCGGCTCGGGGGGCCGTTCCTGCGCGAAGATGACCATCGCCAACCCCAGCAGAGCCACCACATGCAGACCCGTGCTCACAAGCAACGGCCCGACCGGCCGCCGCCGCCGCGCGGGCATTGGGACACCGTCTGAGAGCGACTTTTGCGGCGTGGGCTTTCCCGCCGCAGCGGGACGTAGCAGCACGGGCGGACGAGCAGGTGTCGTCACTTTCGTGGTGAGTTCGCTCAACAATTGGTCGGCACAATCGCCCGCATCACATTCCGAGGCATGATTCCCCTCCTGCGAAGGTGGCGCCTCCTCATCGGAGGCATCGCTGTGAGCCCGGAATGCGTTGGTGAGTTGCGTGATGCGCCGACCCATCGAGGCCAGTTCCTCAAGGGCTTCCTCGATCTTAGGCAAATCATCTGTCATCGGTTGAGCGCCTCGCCATCCGGTGTCGCCACCTTCCGTACGATACTCAATCCCGAACGCTTTCCAACCCTCGTGGGGGGACAGCCCCTTCTTTTTTCACAAAGCTTTCACACGGCGCAGGCATCGCCGGTGGGGTACACCCGGCCGCTGCGAAGCTCCGCAAGGGGTGGGCTCACGCCCCCAGCGCCTGCGTGAGGTCGCTCCACGGCATCGGCACCCAGGCCACGGCGTCGGGCAGCGACCCCGACCGCGAAAAGGCGATCGCCGAGGCGGCCTCGCCGTCGGCCCGCTCGAGGCACCGGTCGACGCGGTTGGTGAGCCGCTCGAGCCACTCCGGCACCTCCACCCCCGCGCCGCTCGCCACGCCCAGAAAGCGGCGGGCCCGTTCCTCGAGTTCCGCCCCCGCCCCCGACGGTTTGCCCGTGGTGAGTTCGGCCACGGCCGGCTCGACGAACGACTCCAGTTCGTCCTGTTCGAGGGCCGCCGTAAACGCCCGCCGCACACGATCGCCCACGCTCGCGAGCCGCACGCCCGTCTCCTGCTCGAGCGTGCCCAGCCTGGCGACCAGCGCGGCTGCCGTCTCGGCCGTCTCCTCCCGCATCCGGCTCCGCCATGCCGCCGCCGCCGCCGACTCGCCCCGCCGCGCGAGCACGCGGTGCGCCATCGTCACCGGCCGCAGCGTCCAGGCGATCCTGTCGTATTCGGCCTTCAGCCGCAGGAAGTCGAGCAGCATGTGGATGTTTTCGCCACGGTCCGACTGGGTCGTGGTGGAGTTCCAGTCGCGATACTCGGCATGATTCTCGGCGATGCTTTCGAGGACGAGCCGAATCCGTGCCTGGGCGACCTTCATCGGCAGGCTGCCCGCCGCCAATTCATCGAGGAGCCGAGCCGGCCGGCGGGATGCCGCAGCACCTTCGATGATCTCCCCCTGATCACGATCGAGCAGTCGCTCCAGGAAGTGCCGCACGCCCCCCCGCAGAATGCCCCGCAGCGAAGGGGGCGTGAGCACATGCTGCGTAAACAAGCCCGCACCATACTGCTCGATGAATTCCTTGAGCGTATCGAAGGCCTTCTGGTCACGCACCCGCTCGAGCACCGAGAGCCGCAGTTGCCGGGCATGGGTCATCCAGGTTTCGAGGAGTTTCGGCACGAGCAACGCGAGGCCGTCGAGAATCCGTTGCTTCGCGACAGCCTCCGGAACCGCCGTCCCGCCGGGATCGGTGCCCTCCGGCGTGTGGGCGCTTTCCACGATCCGCTCCACAAGCGCCGTCGCCGCCGCCTCAAACACGCGATCAAACTCACTCACGCTTGCCCCGCCTGTCGGCCGCTTGCGCTCCAGGCTCTTGGCCAACTGCACGAGCCGCGTCGTCTCCGCCACCAGGCCGATGCGGGGCAGGCAGCCACAGAGCCGCGTCAGGAGTCGCTCCCGGCCGCGGGCCCGCACGATGCGATCGGGCCGGCCGCCCCGCGACAGCGGCACATACAGCACCGCCTTGCCGGCCAGCCGGCTGCACACATCGTCGAGCCGCTGGCGGGTAGCCGTGGCATCGCCGCGGAGGATCGCAGCGAAGAGCCGGCCGACAAGGCTTCGTTGCTCGGGCTGACGCATCGAGCGGGCCGACCGTGGAGCGGCGAAGTGCAGCCGCGCCGAGAGCATCCAAAGCGTCTCGGTGATTTCAACGGCGGCATCGACCAGCCGCTCGGCGGCGGCATCGCGTTGCCAGCGGATCCGATCGACTTCCGCTTCGGGCATGCCCAACGGCGTGGCCACATCGCGGCCGGCGATCAACGCGGCGGCCCGCACCATCGCCCGCCGCTGCCGCCGCAGCGTATGCCGCCAGCCCACGACCGCGTCGATCTCTTC
>CAYZFV010000294.1:0-2903 GCA_964477765.1 uncultured Candidatus Kuenenia sp. | reverse complement strand
CGATCCCCGCCTCATCGGCCCAGCCGGCCACGAGATCGGCCGGGCGGCTGCCGGCAGGCCACCGACAGGCGGCCTTGCTGGAGAGTGGCTCCCGCTGGGCCGCAGGGAGGCGGGAGATCTCCCGCTGCCGGGTCTGCTCGGCTGCCAGACAGCGGCCGGCTTCGGCCGGCGGCACGATGCGGATCGACGACTCGAGCGCAATCGCCCGGCCGCCGACGCGGGAGGCGATTGCGGCGAGCACGTCGTCGCCTGGCTCTCCTGCCGCCACGAGCGTGATCGGTGTCGTGGGATCGAGGCGGCGGTCGAGCACCACAGGCTGGCCGGCCGGTCCAGAAAGCTGCTCGACGACCGCCCGGATCGGCAGCGCCTTCCAGGTGGCATGCACCGGCGCCGGCGCGGCAGCCATGGCCGCAGGCCGCAGCCAGAGAGCCGCGCCGAGAAGGCTCGCGAGACCAGCCAGGCTGCAACGGTTTCGGGCACGCATCGCCAGAGGTATCCTGCGACGGGGGCGTCAAACTATCCCGACGCTCACGCGGTTGGTTTCAAGCACGATTCTGGGGAGACCTTTTGATGACGCCTCGTCCTTCATCGCCCCGCTGCGTCATGGCTCTCGATCAGGGTACCACATCGAGCCGCGCGATCCTCTTCGATGCCCACGGCAGGCCGCTCGCCATGGCGCAGCAAGAGTTTCCACAACATACGCGATCGGCTGCGGGAGGAGCCGCCGCCGGACCATCGGTCGATGTGTCGATTGTGGAGCACGACCCCGAAGACATCTGGAACAGCCAGCTCACCTGCGGCCGTGCCGTCTTGGAGACGGCCGGCCTGACCGCCGCTGATGTGGACAGCGTCGGCATCACCAATCAGCGGGAAACGACGATTCTCTGGGAGCGGGCCACCGGCCGGCCGGTCGCGCCGGCCATCGTCTGGCAAAGTCGGGTGTCGGCCCCGATCTGCGCGCGGTTCAAGGCCGAGGGCGCGGAGCCGGAGATTCGCCGCCGCACCGGACTCGTGCTCGACCCCTATTTCTCGGCCACGAAGATCGTGCACCTCCTCGAGACGATTCCTGGCCTGCGGGACCGATGCGCGGCAGGGGAGATGCTCTTTGGCACGGTCGACTCGTTTCTGATCTGGCGGCTGACCGGCGGCCGTGTGCATGCCACCGACGTCACCAACGCCAGCCGCACGCTCCTGTTCGACATCCACCAGATGGCATGGAGCGACGAACTCTGCCGGCTGTTTGGCGTGCCCCGCGAGATCCTGCCCGAGGTGCGGCCTTCGAGCAGTGACTTCGGCACCACGGAGCCCGCGCTCTTTGGCGCCGCGATCCCGATCACGGGCTGCGCCGGTGATCAGTTGGCGGCCGCCTTCGGCCAGGGCTGTACGGCGGCCGGCCAGGCCAAAAACACTTACGGCACCGGTGCGTTTTTGATCTTTGCAACCGGGGAGCGGCCGGTGCCGAGCACCAGCGGGCTCCTGACCACGCCCGGCTGCAGTCTGGGCGGGCCGCCGAGCTATTGCCTGGAAGGGGCCGTGTTTGTGGCCGGAGCGCTCGTGGGCTGGCTGCGGGACGGGCTGGGTATGATCTCCACGGCGCAGCAGATCGAACCACTCGCCCGCAGCGTCGCCGACAGCGGGGGGGTGATGGTGGTGCCGGCGCTCACCGGCCTCGGCACACCCCACTGGGATCCCTTTGCCCGTGGGCTGATCATCGGCATCTCGCGGGCCACTACGCGGGCCCATGTGGCCCGGGCGGCGCTCGAAGCGATCGCCCTGTCGGTGGCCGATGTCGTGGGCTGCATGGAGCAGGATGCCGGCTTGCGGCTCGGTAGCCTGCGGGTGGACGGCGGCGCGAGTGCCAACGATTTGCTCCTCCAGATGCAGGCCGATGTGCTCGGTATCGCGGTGGAGCGGCCGGCCGTGCTGGAAACGACGGCATTGGGGGCCGCCTTGCTGGCCGGTCTGGCAACCGGATTTTTTGCCGATGCCGAGGCCGTCGCCGAGGCGCGGCGGATCGACCGGCGGTTTGAGCCTCTGCTGGGCGACGTCGACCGGCGGCGGCTCCGCGACCGCTGGAGCGAGGCGGTAAGGAGGTCGCAGGGCTGGGCCCGGCCTACCTGAGGATCGTGCCCGATGGAGCGGGCGGATTTTCAGCCACGGCCACCCGGGCGGTGTACCGCTGCGGATTGGCCGAGAACGCGGTCCGTGACTCTGACGAAGAGAAGAGGTAGATCCGCGATTGATAGGTCACACCATACCGCCGCTGACCGGGCACCGACTTGCCGGCATCAAACGCCACGACGGGATCATCGCCGGAGAGGGCCGGAGCAAAGCGGTCAGGGTCGGCAAGAAAGGCCCGCTGCTGGGCCTCGCCGGCAAAGAGATAGGTGCGGCCGCGATGCCGGGCGCCCCATTGGGCGCGGCCTTCGACCCATTGGCCTTTCTCGGCCAACGTGACGGGGCAGTAGCCCTCCATGCCCAACGGCATCGTGCCATAGGGGTCAATTTTCGCCGCGGCCGGCACAGCGGGGGGTGTGGTCGGCTCGGCCTTCTCCACCTTCGGGGGCGATGAGAAGAGGCTGAACGGACGCTGGAGTGCGGCGAGGAACGCATTTGAGCTTTCTGGTTTTTCAGGAACGGCCGGTTCGGCTGCGGCAGCCGGCGGCGGTGGCGGTGGCGGTGGCGCTCCATAGGTGGCGACGGCGGGAGCCGGGGCTGGCTGTGGCTTTGCGGAGGGCGCGGAGTACGGCTGGGGCACAGTCGAGCCGTACGTGACGGCCGAACGGGTTGGCGGTGGCGACCGCTGGGCCGAGTCGCCGAGCCAGGAGGCCATCCCCGAAGGCTGGGGCGGGGCCTGCGCCGGAGCCGGTTCGATCGTGGGGCGGGCCGCGGTTGTCACGGCA